>JADGNP010000105.1 GCA_017883425.1 Candidatus Sulfotelmatobacter sp.
GTAGTCTTCCAAAAGTCCATTCGCCCGCCATGCTGGCATACCGAGTCCTAGAAGAGTCTGCCTCATGGAATCGGGTGAAATGTCAACATATCTCACACTCCGCCCCGTTGCTGACGACAAAAAATCAAAACTACAGCTTCGTGCCTTCTAATCCAAATTCTCGCCGAAAAAACCTTATAATTCGGTTGCGGCTTGATGACAATCGCTGAAGGTGCCGCATTGGAGTTCTTCATGGGGCATCCTCTTCTCGAACTCAAAGGCAAGACTGCCGTCGTAATCGGCGGAACCAGTGGTATCGGATTAGCTCTCACCAAGGCACTAGCTCAGGCGGGAGCAAATGTGGTACCCACCGGCCGTCGCGCGGAACAAGTGCGCGCCGCTGCATCCGCAGTGGAGGCCATGGGAGGCCGGTCGCTCGCCCCCACCTGCGATGTCACCGACAACTCCAGCCTCGATCATTTGCTCCAGCTCGTCTGTGATGCATTCGGCAGTGTTGAGATTCTGGTGAACTGTGCCGGTCGCACCAAACGGATGCCCACCCTGGAGTTCCCAGATTCGGACTGGGACGCGATACTAGAAACCAACCTGAACGGCACGTTGCGCGCCTGTCGCGTGTTCGGACGGCACATGATCGAGCGAGGCTACGGCCGAATCATTAATATTGGTTCTCTTTCGTCGTTTGTCGGGCTTTATGAGGTCGCCGCCTACTGCGCCAGCAAAGGAGCCGTGGCTTCGCTCACCAAGTCTCTCGCGGTTGAGTGGGCGAAGTTCGGTGTATGCGTCAACGCGCTTGTGCCGGGTGTTTTACGGACCGATATGAACGCTGCCCTGCTCGACGGAACCGAGCGGGGAAAGGAATTCCTGCTGCGAACTCCCATGCAGCGATTCGGGCAGCTCGATGAGCTCGCGGGCGCCACCGTGTTCCTCTCCTCTGATGCCGCGAGCTTTGTTACTGGGCACCTGCTGGTGGTGGACGGCGGTTTTTTGGCCAGCGGCGTTAACCAGTGAACCGGCACTCTTAGCGCAAGCTACCCGCGGCGACGTCCGCCGTCGTCATCCGGGCTCGGGCCTGTTGCACAACCGCTAGGAACTGGCGAGCATTTTCCACGATCGCCTCGGGCTTGCCCGACTTTAAAGCCCTCGCCTCAACTAGTTCTCCCCCAATTCCCAGCGCGGCGGCGCCCGCTTCGATGAATTCGGCTGCCGTGTTGAGGTTGACGCCTCCAGTCGGCACCAATGGAATCTGGGGGAACGGGCCCTTCAATGCCTTGATGTACTTCGCACCGCCCACCTGTCCGCAAGGAAAGATTTTGACGAGGTCAGCCCCGCCATTCCAGGCCATCATAACTTCGGTCGGCGTTAGTGCTCCCGCCAGCATTAGCTTTCCTTCCCGGGCCGCGAACTCAACGGTGGGCAGATTCAACCCCGGGCTGACCAGAAACTCGGCGCCAGCATCCACGCAGCGTCGTGCCGTTTCTGCGTCGAGAACCGTTCCCGCGCCGATCAGCACTCCTGCAAGCGCGCTTCTTTGCAGTTCGCGGATCACCTCGACCGCGCCGGGCACTGTCATGGTGATCTCCACGATGGGAATTCCACCTGTACAAACCGCCTCGGCAGCGAGCAACGCTTCCTCTGCCGACGATGCCCGCACTACCGGCACAACCCCAATTTCCACGATTCGATCCCGAACTTGCTGTTTATTCATGGACGGGTCCTCTGTAGAACCAAGTCATCTCGCAATGCGCGCACCCTGTCCCTCCATCCCCCGGATCACTTCCTGCAAAGTCACCATGCTTGTGTCGCCTGGTGTAGTCATGGCCAGGGCACCGTGCGCGGCGCCGCATTCCACTGCCCACTGCGGACCTTTACCGGAGAGGAAGCCGTAGATCAGACCGGATGCAAAGGAATCCCCCCCTCCCACTCGATCGAAGATTTCCAAGTCTTTCCGTTCTCGGGCCTGGTAAAACGTGCCGCCGCTGTAGCAGATCGCGCCCCAGTCGTTCCGGGTCGCCGTTTTGGCTTTCCGTAAAGTGGTCGCAACTATCTGGAAAGGGTAGTCCTTCACAACTTTCACAATCATCTGCTTGAAACCTTCCACTTCGAAGTTGGAGAGGTTCTCATCCATTCCAGAGACTTCATAACCGAGCGCCGCGGAAAAGTCCTCCTCGTTCCCCAGCATGACATTGACGCAGGGTGCGATACGGCGGTTGACTTCCTGCGCTTGTTTCTTTCCGCCGATCGCCTTCCACAAGGACGGCCGATAGTTCAGGTCGTAGGAAACGATCGTGTCGTGGCGCTTGGCAGCTTGCATGGCTTCCAGCGCCACCTCGGGACTGGTTGCAGAAAGGGCGCAGAAGATGCCACCCGTGTGCAGCCACCGGGCTCCTTGTTTGCCGAAGATCTCATCCCAATCGATATCGCCGGGTTTGAGTTGCGAAACCGCCGTATGGCCGCGGTCGTATGAGCCCAGTGCCGCGCGCATTCCGAAGCCGCGCTCAGTGAAGTTGAGACCATTCCGCGCCAAGCGGCCCACGCCGTCGTGTTCGACCCAGCGCACCAGCGACTGGTCGACGCCGCCCTGATAAATGAAATCTTGAAGCAATCGCCCCACCGGGTCGTCGGCAAACGCGGTGACAACTGCCGTGTCCAGGCCGAAGCAGCGCTTCAGTCCGCGGGCTACGTTGTATTCTCCGCCGCCCTCGCACACTTCAAACCTGCGGGTTGTGGCAATACGCCGGTCGCCCGGGTCCAGCCGGAGCATCACTTCGCCCAGGCTGACGAGATCCCACCTGCAATCTTTCTTCGCTCGAATTGTCAGTCCCATTCCCTTACCCTAACCAGCCATTCAGGCGGCGTCCACCAAAAAGTCCTGCACGATCGCTCTTCGCGTACGACACTCGTTAGCGGACGCAGGACGCAGTAAGATTGAGTATAAAGGTGGTGAGGATAAACCTGTGATGCAGAGTGTGGTTTTGAAACTGCACCCCGATGATAACGTTCTAATCGCGCTACGAGACCTGCACAAGGGGGAGAAGATCGACTTCTCCCACCATTCTTTAATTCTTACTTCGGACGTTCCCGCCAAACATAAATTTGTGACTGAGGACCTCTCCCCCGGTGCTGTCGTATTCATGTACGGCGTCCTCGTGGGAAAGGCCACCCAGCCGATTCCGAGAGGCTCGGTGCTGAACACCCGCAACATTCGACATGATGCGCTGCCCTTCCGCGAGAAGTCGACGGAGTGCGATTGGATTCCGCCCGATGTCACGCGCTGGCGCAGCCGTACGTTCCTGGGCTATCACAGACCTGACGGTCAGGTCGGCACTCGGAATTACTGGTTGGTGGTGCCCCTGGTTTTCTGCGAGAACCGCAATATTGAAGTTCTGAAACAGGCATTTGAAGAGGAACTGGGCTTCGCGCCGCCGAAGATTTACCGGCAGCAGGTCGCTGAACTGGTCAGACTCTACCAGGAGGGAAAGCTGGATGAAATCGATCGGCAGCGGGCGGAAGCAGACGTGCAAACGACCGCCAAGCCTGGGATTTTCAAGAATATCGATGGCATCAAATTCCTCATGCATCAGAGCGGATGCGGGGGAACTCGAGAAGACGGCGACAATCTCTGCGGGCTGATTGCGGGCT
This sequence comes from Candidatus Sulfotelmatobacter sp., assembly GCA_017883425.1. Taxonomy (GTDB): domain Bacteria; phylum Acidobacteriota; class Terriglobia; order Terriglobales; family Acidobacteriaceae; genus Sulfotelmatobacter. Next base: position 3,640 of record JADGNP010000105.1, read on the forward strand.
ATCTCCATCATCCGAACGTCGCCGGAGCCACCATCCTGAGTCTTGGTTGCCAGAATTCACAAGTCAGCATTCTGCGCGAGCAAGTTGCCCGGCGCGATCCCAACTTCGGCAAACCGCTGCTGGTATTCGAGCAACAACAAAGTGGCTCCGAGTTCCACATGCTCTCAGAAGCCATTCGGGAAACGTTCCTGGGAGTAGCGGAGGCCAATAAGAGCAGCCGTGCCCCAGCGCTTCTTTCGCAGCTATGTGTCGGTTTGAAATGTGGCGGGTCAGACGGCTTCTCCGGGATTTCCGCAAATCCCGCGATCGGTCATGTCTCGGACCTGGTCACCTCGATGGGAGGCAGGGCAATTCTTTCGGAATTCCCGGAGTTGTGCGGTGTCGAGCAATCGCTGATCGATCGCTGCACCGGAAAAGAAGTCGCCGATCGTTTTATCCAGCTCATGCGCGACTATGCCGCCCGCGCAAAAGCAGTCCGCTCAGGGTTCGAAATGAATCCTTCGCCGGGGAATATCAAGGACGGTTTGCTGACGGACGCGATGAAATCCGCAGGCGCGGCCCGAAAGGGCGGTAACTCTCCGGTCACCGCTGTGCTCGATTATCCGGAATACTCCACCGAACCAGGACTCAACCTCCAGTGCACACCCGGTAACGACGTGGAATGTGTCACGGCTCAGGTGGCCGCCGGGGCCAACGTTGTCCTATTCACGACCGGCCTGGGCACGCCGACCGGCAATCCGGTGGCGCCCGTCGTCAAGATCTCCACCAATTCCGATCTTGCTCGACGGATGCAGGACATTATTGACATTGACACCGGCCCGATCATTTCGGGTGAGATGACGATTGAACAAATGGGAGAGACCATACTCGAATCCGTCATCCAAGTGGCCAGTGGCGAGGTCCGAACCAGGGCCGAAGCGTTGAGACAGGACGATTTCATTCCCTGGAAGCGTGGAGTGTCGCTCTGAAACGTATCGCAACCCAGACTAGTCATGGCGCTTCAGTTCGTCTTTTTGTGGTACGGTTTTCGGTCGGGCCTGTGCCTGTTGTTTCCCATCAAAACCAAACACTCTAGTTGCAGGAAAAAGTGAAGACAAGAAGTGAAGACGATGAGAGCCATCCTTATCCTCGGATTCTGTGCAGCGTGGGCCGTCGCTGCCTCCGCCGCGAATGGGCCTCCCGCCGAAGCTTTTCGGGTGCTTCCGGCGGCAGCAACCGAAGCGCCGGCCATTTCGCCGTATCTGAAGTATCAGACAGAGATGGCGTGGCAGGAAGACGACCAGCGCCTCAAAGCCTGGAACGGAATACGGACCGAACAGGACCTGCTGCGCGTTCAACGAGAGTTGGAAAAACAGCTACTGGCCATGCTGGGCGGCCTTCCCAGCGAAAGAACGCCGCTGCATCCCCAGATCACGGGGCAGATTCAAATGGATGGTTTTCATATCGAGAAATTGATTTTTGAGAGCCTGCCCGGAGTTTATGTCTCTGCGCTGGTATACGTGCCGGAGGACGGTATCAAGCGCCACCCTGCTATCCTCGTGCCGGTCGGCCATGCCGCGAATGGGAAGGCCTACTATCAAGCGCTTTGTCAACGGTTAGTGCAACGCGGATATGTCGTAATCTGCTGGGACGCGGTTGGGCAGGGCGAACGCAGCCAGTTCTGGGATGCAAGAGCTGGAAAGAGCCGTTACAACCTGATTTGTGCCGAGCATGCCGTGCTAGGGAACCTGGCGTATCTTGCCAACACAAATCTTGCGCGCTGGGAAATCTGGGATGGAATGCGGGCACTCGACTACCTGCTGACGCGACCGGAAGTGGATCCCCGGCGCATCAACATCACCGGCTCAAGCGGCGGCGGATTTCAGGCTGCTCACATTGCTGCCCTGGATAGTCGTATTAAGGCTGCAGCGCCTTCCTGCTACATTACCGCGCTCCCCATGCGTGTGTACAACCGCATTTTCAAAGATCCCGACAGTGACCCCGAGCAGGATCTCTACGGGATGATCTCGAATCATGCGGACCACGCTGGGTTGCTGCTTATGATGTACCCGCGCCCTGTGTTCGTGGCCGCTGCGGTGCTCGATTTTTTCCCGATTGAGGGCACGCGCAAAACCGTCCGCGAGGTAACGGAACTTTATAGCAAATTCCATCATGCGGACCGCATCGGAGTGGCGGAGGGATATCACGACCATCAGTACTCTCCCCAGAATCAGGAAGCGGCGATTGATTTCTTGGATCACTTCAACGGACTGCCTGCGCGGCGAGGACTGCCCCCGGTGAGGCAACTCGATGAGAAAGCGCTGCAGTGCACTCGCACCGGCCAGGTGATGCTCGACTTTGAGAACGCCCGGTCACTGATGGACGTAATCCGGGAATACTATCTGGAGCATAAGAACCAGCCGGCAAAGACCCTCAAACAACTCTATGATTCCGAACTCTACCCGCGAATCAACTCGTGGAGCGTCGCGGAATTCCAGGGAGACATTCCCGGACGGGAAGAAGTCCGGTGGGAAGCTCGCGGCAATTCGGATTTCGAGGGCGTCACGATTGAAAAGTATTTACTGCATCACAGCCGGTATCTTGAGTTGCCGCTTTTGTATATCCACAAAGGGGGCAGCAGCCGTCGCCCAGTGATGTTGTGGTTTGGGGACAACGGGAAAGCTACAGCACAAGATTGGCCTGGTTTGTCGAAGTATCTCGCTGCGGGATACGACATCCTTTCAGTCGATCCTCGGGGGTTGGGGGAAACGCGAATGGCATACAAAGCTGTGTCTCCCGACGATCCCGCGTTAGCGCAATTGGATATTGACCATGCCTACGTGAATCCGCTGTCTGGAGTTTTGAGCGACTACGTCTACAACTCATTGCTGACCGGCAGGCCGTACTTCCTGCAAATGATAGAAGATGCAGAGATTGCTACCCGGTTCTTCCAAGGACATTTCAACCCGCAAGCGGAATTTGTTGTGACCGGAACAAACGACGCGTACACCTTGGCCAGCGCGGTTTCCGAAACACTTCCGAACGTCAGACTTCTGCCTCAGCCGGATATCCAAATCATCAAGTGGTCTGAAATTGTGGATCGCAAAACCGAGCTGTGGCCGATCGAATACTTGCTCCCGGGCGGTGCGTACGTTCATTGACATCGCAGGCTTGATGAGCCCAATTTCGGGGAACCCGTCTATTTGAAAAGATGGACAAGGCTTTTGCGGTAGGCCTCATAGAACAATTCCAGCTGTTCCGCCGCGTTGGAATTATCCACAAATTGATGACTAGGCAAGAGAGTCGGGATCGATCCTCGGCGTAGTAAGCCTTCCGCCGTGGCACAGCGAATCATGTTGATAATCATTGCACCAGTGATGGTGGAAGCCGGGCCGGTCGGCCAGTCCAGGCCTGTCAAAGGAAGCACGCAATCGCCGGGAGGACACTGATTATCGATCACGATGTCGGCGCAATCGATCAGCTTGTTGCCGGAGGAGTGCGCCGCTTCCGCCTGCTCGCAATGCGCTTTCGAGAGGATCGCAATCACCGGCAATCCACGCTTCCGCGCGCCCATCGCCATTTCGACGACTACAGGCCGGATCCCGCTGGTAGAAACTACGATGAAGGCGTCATCTTTTCCGAAACGAAAACCGCGAAGGATCTGCTCGGCGTAGCCTTCGTAATTCTCCAGATAAAGGGGCGCCCGCAGTCCATTCGCCCCAACGATAGCGGCATGGTTCGAGAGCGCCAATTCGACCAGCGCCACAAAACCGGGGAAGCAGCCTTGCCTGGGCGTCATCTCTTCGCAGAGCATTCGCGAGTGGCCATTCCCAAACAGAAATATCAGGCCGCCACGTGCAATCCGGTCGGCACATAGATCGGCGGCCTGCTGAATGACGCCGGCTTGCGTGCGTCTTAGTTTTTGGAGCAGCGTCAGAGCACGATCAAAAAACTCCAACGCAGCCTCGGGCTTTTCGCGAGAGGGTTTTAGGGAGTGTGCCGGCTTACCCATAAGGTCATCTCCTTCACTCTGGAGCTGCCAAATCAGCTCTTGTCGATAGGTTTGCTCCGAAGCAGCTTTACAGTCTCAGGTTGAGCTAATTTGCACAAGATCGGAGGCAGGCCACGTGCAATCAATTCCGCATCCCCGACAGCGAGTTTGCCGATCTGCTTGATCGCTGCGTCCAATGCCCCCGCCTGATGTGCACAAAGAATCAAATTGCGGGTGTGCCGGGCTCGATGTGAGGCAGGCAGCGGCTCTTGGGGAAAGACGTCGGTGGCAACGCGAATATGTCCCCTTTCGGCGAAATCGAGCATTGCGTCGAAATCCACCACAGCCGCACGGCTAACCAGGACGAGGCCCGACCCTTTCTGCATCGCGGCAAACTCTTGTTCGCCCAGGAAACCCTGATTCTGCGACGTGACCCCAGCCACGACAATCACCAGGCGCGAGCGCCGCAAGACCTCATCCAAAGTAGCCGTCTCGCAACCCAGGGTTTTAATATATTCGGCGGGCAACCATGGATCGTAGGCCCGAAGGCGACAACCGAACGGGCGCAGCAAAGGCACGAGCGCCCTGCCAAGGTCGCCCAGTCCAATCAGCCCGACGTCTTGTCGGAAGAGGGAGAAAGCCTCGACGTTGGCAGCCAGGCCGTACTCCTCGGCCCCTTGGCGGAAATCGCGATCCGACTTGCTGATGCCGCGGGCGACATCAATCGCCATTCCAAGCGCTGCCTCTGCCACTGGCTCGGCGAATACCGGACTCGTGCTGAGAACGCGTATGCCGTTGAGAAAACAGTAGGCGTAGTCGATATTGGGAAGGAAATTGCCTTCCACATTGAACACCGCCCTCAGTGACGGGATCCGTTTTAATCGTGATTCGGGAAGATCGAACTGGCCCATGATGATGTCTGCATGGGCGACTTTTTCGTCAAACAATGCCTCCGTGACAGGACCAGCTTCGTGCACGAATACATCTCCAAGAGCACGCAGCCGGGCCAAATCGCTCTGGTCAAAAATGTCGGACATCGCACGCGGTTCTGGGGCTAGGAAGATGCGTTTCGACGTGATGCTGTTTGGCATAAGAGCTCCTTAGAAATGTATGTGGATAATTCAGAAGGGAAGACTTTCTTCGACGGGCCCGTAACTTGTGTCTCGAGCTCCAGCCGTTGAGGTTTGCCCTTCCGTCTCTCAGGGGCTTGTCACGATTGGCAGGATCAGAGCCGAAGGATGCCCGATATCGTGATAGACCGTGTTGGTAGCTGGCACCGGTTTTCCGGCGATCCCGGCCTCTTGACCGGTGTTCAAGTTTCTATCGAAACGTGGGAAGTTGCTGCTGCTGATCTCCAGCCGCAGCCGGTGCCCCTTGAGAAAGACATTCGCGGTAGACCACAAGTCGACTGTGAATTTGTATATCTCGCCGGGGTTCATGAGTTCCGGCTTCTCCTGGGAACTCCGATATCGGGCGCGAACAATTCCTTCCGTGAGGTTTTGAGCAAATCCGTTCGGCCAAACATCGACGAGCTTGGCTGTAAAGTCGGTGTCAACGGCTGAGGACTTGGCGAAAAGCTCAAGCTGGACGGACCCCGTTATCTCGAGGTCCTGCGCTAACGGAGGCGTCGAGTAGACGAGAACGTCCGCGCGCGCCTCCACCACACGCTGATCTCGAGGCCCGGGCGCAAGGTGTTCCGCGTCACAGCACAATGGCCCGCCAATCGTCGGTGCCGGGTTTGCAGGATCGTATATGTACTGGTCGGGATCTTCGGAGTGGGGGGCTGCCGTGGCCAGGCTTCCATCGCCGAGGATTGAATTTGCCTTTCCCCCGGAATGAAGGAAGTATCTGGCGTTGTGGGCACGAGCGAGCGGCCAGTCATCCTCATCGCGCCATTGGTTGGCGCCCATGACGAAAATCCTGACTGGCCTTGGCCTGGCAAAATCATTAGCGACGTTCTTAAAGAGATAGTCGTACCAAGCTAACGTAATTTCGTCTTCGTTAAACTCGGCCGCAGAGCCGAAGTCCAGATCCCCGACCTTGCGCCCGGAACCGGCGTGTCCGCCGATCGTTACCAGCAGGCGCTGCCCGTTGCGTGCGGCTTCGTTTTCGCCGTGCAGCTTCACGCCAACATAGTTGTTCAACGATCCTCCCAGGAAAATGTCGTACCACGCTGCGACGGTCAGAGAGGGAACAGCAACGTCGGAATAGTGATCCTCGATGGACCAACGCTTCCAATAGTCGTCATAATCAGGATGGGCTAACCAGTCGAGAAAATACGGAGCCAGCGAACGCAGCCTGTCCGAATCCGAAGTACGTTGCGGCACCTCAAAAAGCGGGTACCCGGTGAGTGGAAGCTTCCAAATACCGTTCATCGCATTGGTGTGGCTTCGTACGGAGCGGTTGAGCGTATCCTGGGCCAAGCCCGAAGTCCACGATTCGTTGAACCACTGCTCGAACGCTCCACCCTGGTATGTCCATCCATCGTGATAATTGCTAGCGGTCACGACCGGACATATTCCGGCGAGGTGCGGTGGGCGCGCAATCGCTGCCAGCATCTGTGTAGCTCCGACATACGAACCCCCGTACATGCCCACCTTGCCATTGGAATAGGGTAGGGCTGCCGCCCACTCTACCGTGTCATAGCCATCATTGGACTCGTGCAGGAAGGGATACCATTCACCGTCGGATGTGTAGCGTCCGCGCACATCTTGATTGATCACAACATAACCACGAGACGCACCCTTTACACCGAAGTCGGCGGCATCCACGTTGTGCTTGTCGTAGGGAGTGCGTTTCAGAATGACAGGGAATTTTCCCGCCGTCGTGGGCCGGTAGATATCAGCCCGGAGCACTGTCCCATCCCGCATTTTAGCGACGACGCCATGTTCAATGGTTACGGCATACGGTTCGGCAGCAAGCGTGAGTTGCGGAATGAGCGTGAGGCTTACAATCGCAATGCGTATCGCGACTTTGTTGATCGCCAGCATGGTCAGTTTCATTGCTCCTTCTCCACCAGTCGAATCAGACCAAAACGTTCGGGAACGTGAAATGTACTGCTCATGGGCGCTTGCCAGGCCACCGCTTGCCGGTGCGACGGCGGCCCTTGGCTTCTGAACAGGTTGATGCGCAGCGTATTCCCCGGCACTGCAGGCCGTGTATCGATTGCAGCGAACGGGATACGCATCGCGCCATACCAGATATGCGTCGCTGGATCAATCCGCGCCTTCACCTCAAATCCGGAGTTCCATGTCCACCCTTCTTCGTGATGCGGTTTGTGCAAGTCAATATCAAGGTCAATCCACTCGCCTTGCGGAGATATTTCGAATTCCTTGTACCGCTGGATGTCTCCGAAGTCGGAGCCGACAAAGACTTCGGCGACGTCCCAATTCCATAGCTCATTGGTTTCCTTCTGAGTAGTCGGGGAGGGCCTCAGGTGGAGTTGCTCGTAGGGGCAGATAAACAGGAAGTAGAGATTATTCTTTGTCCAACGCGTGCGTACCTCGGTGCGATACCGGGGCACAATCTTCCCGAGATTGTCTTTCTCCATGTAGATCGGACGCGACTCGCGCCAGAACTGCGATGCGGGATCGAGATCTAACGTGACGTCTTGAGTTGCCTGCACGCTTTCAATCACTGCTTGATCTGCTGCGGCGGCCACTCTGGATACAAACAGCAACAGCAACAATACTTTATCGAAGCCATTCATCGAGGTGCTCCTGTACGAATGCGTCATCCCGCAAATGCGGGTACGAGTTGCACACGCGATCGATTTCCGCGCTCTGACCCGGAGAAAGTTCTTCCTCGGGATCAAGACACCAGCGCCCTTCCAGTAAGCCCTGGCGCCGCAAGATCTCATGAATGCCGGGAATGCATCCACGAAAATCATGAATGGGATCAAAGATGGCTGCATTCGCGTCTGTGATTTGCTGGGCGAGCGTCAGAAGTTCCCGGGGAATCTGATCGGAATGACGTTTCACCAGAGCCAGATGGGAAACGGCAGTCCTTGTCCATACTGCCCAGTGCCCGAGCAAACCGCCGACGATTCTGATCGCTTGAGTGCCGAAGTCAAACTGCGTTAGTAGGTCGTTCAGGATGTTGTCATCGTTCCCCGTGTAGAGAGCGACCTCGCCGGCGCGGCCTGATTGGGCCAAAGCGCGGATTACTTCGATCGTGTGATAGCGATTGAACGGTGCGATCTTTATCGCGACGACGTTTTCAATATCAAGGAACTGGCACCAGAATTCGTAGGGCAACAACCGGCCGCCGACGGCGGGTTGCAAGTAGAAACCGACAACAGGGATCACGGTTGCAATTGCGCGGACGTGGTCCAGCAACTGAGGAATACTCTCTTGCTTCAGGTCGGCCAGGCTCAACAGCGCAGCGTCGTAGCCCAACTTCGCGGCTAGTTGCGCCTCGGCTGATGCTTGGTTTCGCCGGCCGCAAACGCCAGCAATTTGCACAACGTTGCTGCCGCGACATTCTTCGGCCGCCGACCTGAGCACTGGCTCCAGCAATGCGAATTTGGGATCGCGAATAGCGAACTGCGTAGTGTGCACGCCCACTGCGATGCCGCCGGCGCCCGAAGCCAGGTAGTATCGCGTCAGAGCGCGTTGTCGACGCTCGTCCAGCTTGCGCTGGGAGGTCAGTGCCAGAGGGTGTGCCGGAATCACGAGGCCCGAACGGAGTTTCGCACGCAACTGCATTAGAATTTCCCGTCCCGCGTTTGGAAGTGTGTCGGCTTGTTCAGCATCACACCGCCTGCGCGAATCCAATCCACGATCCGTTCGATCATTTCCGCCGGCCGGACTGTGGGACTGCCAAAGAGACTGCGTGCCTTGCCGACGTCACTGAGCAGGGCGCTAGAACCTTCCGCGTCTGTCACGAAAATGGGATCGACGCCGAAGTGACGGCCAAATTCCAGCGCTAGTTCCCGCACCGAAAGCGTTTCGGGTCCGGTGATATTCAAAACCAGGGGCGGCGACATGCAGTGCGCAAACGACCGCAGGCACCAGGAGTTTGCGTCACGCTGCCAGATGACATTCACATGGGGCATCCCCAGATCGATTGGACGGCGTTCGAACACTGCTCGCCCGATGTCAACCAGAACTCCGTATCGCAACTCGACCGCATAGTTAAGACGCAAGATAGCGACCGGTGTGCCCCATCGCATGGATCCATATTCAAACATCCGCTCTCGGCCCAGCGCTGACTGCGCGTACTCCCCTACGGGACCGACAGGTGTCGTCTCAAGCGCTCCGCCTTCCACCAACGGACGCAACGGATAAACATTGCCGGTAGAAAAGGCCACGATTCGAGAGTTCCGATATCGCTCGGCGACCAAGCCGGGCAAATAAGTATTCATTGCCCATGTC
>JADGNP010000106.1 GCA_017883425.1 Candidatus Sulfotelmatobacter sp.
GAGGTCATGCGCGAGTCGGGATGCGGATGAACGACGATTTCCTTGAAGCCGGGGGCTTGCACGGTTGTATCGATCCCGGCGGCGTAGCGATAGACCCATGCCATGACCGATCCGAATGCGTAGTGGTTGTACGAGTTCATCGCCGGATCGCCAGTGTCGCCATTCCATCGCTCCCACCATGTGGTCGCACCCTTCGAGAGCATGTAGCCCCACGAAGGATAGGTATCGTTCAGCAAAAGGCGGTATGAGACGTCGGTGCGTCCATGATCGGCAAGGGTGAATAGCAGGAACGGGGTACCCAGGAATCCCGTCGACAGATGCCAGTTCCGCGACTCGATGTCTTTGACCAGTTTATCGACCAAGAGAGGCTCGAGAGATTCGGGAGCCATCCGGGTGTAAAGGGCCACGACATACGAAGTTTGCGTCCCCGTGCCGACTTCGCCGTCTTCCTTGATATACGCTTTCTGGAACGCAGCACGAATGTTCTGCACGAGATCGTCATAGCGCCTGGCGTCGGCATCCTTGCCTACAGCGTGCGCCATCTGCGACATCATATTGGCGATCAGGGCCCAGTATGCGGTCGCGAGCAGATCTTTATTCGTATTCCCGTCAGGCGCCAGCCAATCGGCGAAGTTCGGGCCCACCCCGTTCTTGCGCAGGAAGTCGGGATTCCGGCTCTGGATGAAGTCCATCCAGCGCTGCATCGCGTCCCAATTCTGCTCAATGATGGTTTTGTTCCCGTACTGCATCCACGTCGTCCACGGAACAATCACTCCCGCATCGCCCCATCCCGGAGCACCTACCCGATCGCTTTCCGGGGGAGGGTCCTCGGATTCATCAGCGCTGGAAGGCAGCGTGTTCGGGGACACGTTAGTAAACGCACCTTGTCGATTTTGTGCATCGGTGATGTCCTGCACGAATTTGCGGGAAAATGCGGCGACGTCGAAGTTGTAGCTTCCGGTGCGCCAGAAGACTCCGGCGTCTCCCATCCAGCCCAGGCGCTCGTCGCGCTGCGGACAATCGGTCGGGATGCTCAGGAAATTGCCGCGCTGCCCCCAGATGCCAATCGACCACATCCGGTTCACCAGTTCGCTGGAAGTAGTCAGCTTGGCGGCAGGCTCTCCGCTCACGCTGCTGACAACATCTCCCTTGATCGCATCGAGGGTTGGCGTTCCGGGATAGCCCGTCACCTCAACGTAACGAAACCCGTGAAAAGTGAAATGCGGCGTAAAGGTCTCTTCTTCGCCGCCCCGTAGAGTGTAGAAATCAGTCGCGTCGGCGTTCCGCAGATTTGCGGTGTAGATCGTCCCGTCGGGATTCAGAATCTCGGCGAAGCGCAATCGGACCTTGTTGCCCGCCGCACCCTTTACTTTCAGAGTCACCCAGCCCACCATGTTCTGGCCCATGTCGAAGATGTACGTCCCATGGGCGGGCTGGGTCACTTGTTTCGGATCCAGCGTGGCGATGACCTGAGCAGGGGCGTCGATCTGGCTCGAAACGACAATGGCCGGCGCATCGGAAACGGCCGCAGGATTCCATCGCGAGTCGTCGAAGCTGGCCTTGTCCCATCCGGCTTGCTCCAATCGGGCGTCGTAAACCTCGCCTGCGTAAATGTCCGATCGAACGATGGGCGATGCTGCTGCCTTCCACGATTCGTCTGTCACAACCGTCTCATGGCTGCCGTCGGAGTAGTCGAGTTCAAGTTGCGCCTGGAAGCGAACCGGAGGAGCAAAAAAATGCGTTCCGGCCCACGTCAGTGGACTGCCATACCAGCCGTCGCCCAGAAGCGCGCTGATCACGTTCTTGCCGTTCACCAACAGGCTGGTCACATCGTAGGTCTGATAGAGGATGCGTTTGCGGTAGTCGGTGAATTCGGGTGTGAGAACGCCGGTCCCCACGCCCTTCCCGTTCAAGGAAACGCGGTAACTTCCGAGAGCCGTCACGTAGAGTCTTGCGCTCTGAACGGTTTTTGTTAACGCGAGGGTTCGCCGCAGGTAGGCGGCCGGCTGCGGCAGCGGTCCAGGATCGCCCAGGCGCTTGTCCGTCAAGTCGCTCACGACACCGACTCGTCCCCAATGGTTGGTGTTTTCCAGGCTTGCCCGCCAGCGCCCATCCGTAGGAATGCGCATCACGGAACCATTAGGAAGCGTGACCTTCACTAGTGCCGCCAGCGCGGCCTTCATGGTTTTCGCACCTTGATTCGGGCCCCACTGCGGTGCATCGGGTGCGGTGACATTGACCTCGATCAAATTTTTGCCGATGACAAGCTGGTCCGTGATGTCCCGCCGGTCAAAAGCATCCCACTCTCTTTTGCCGCCCACGTCCTGGCCGTTTACCTTCGCCGTAAAATTGCCGCGAGCTGCGACGAACAACGCGGCGTCTCGCGGTCTCCCCGCGAGCTGCACGCGAATCCGAAAAACCGCAGTTGTCTTCGGAATGACTGCAACCGCATCTTGCCCTTTGACCCAAATCCAGCGAATCCCTCGGCGGTCGGTATGATCTTCAGGGTTGTTCCAGCGAATCCATTTTGCTTTCCAGTCCGCTGGATGAAGCAGTCCCATCTCCCACCATGCGGATTCCATCGATTCAGACATCTGTCCCGATGCATCCCAGACACGGACTTTCCAGTAATAGCGGCGGCGGGATTCCAGCGCCGGGCCAGCGTATGCAATGTCCACCGATTCATCCGAAGTGATTCTGCCGCTGTCCCAAACATCACCGTTGCCTGAACTCGGCCCTTCTGGGCTGGTCGCCACCAGAATTTGGTAGGCAGCCTGCTTCCAGTTGCGTTCGGCGCTATCACTTTGCCAGGACAGGCGAGGCGCAGTCTGATCGATCCCCAGGGGATTCACACGGTAGTCGCAGCGAAGATGGACTGGAGCGGCCGATGCAACCGCGATAAGCGCTGCAACCACTATGAGTAGTCGAAATGTCGCGTTTCGATTCACCGGTCTTCTCTCCCGCTGCAGCTGGGCATGGTTACACCCCCGCACGAGTGTAAACCCGAAAACGTCCAGCGGGAGTTGATTCGCAAGGCTAAGAAAACCGAGCCCGTACAGCTTTTCCCGGTGGACCTTGCCCACGGCCAGCATTATCATCGTCAGCACGCTGTGAATTCTTCCCGAGTCATCAATATCGAGGATCTGCGCCGTCTGGCGCAACGCCGGCTCCCCAAGTCGGTGTTCGACTACTTGGATGGTGGTGCCGAAGACGAGCTCACGTTAGCGGAAAACTGTCGGGCATTTCACGATGTCCTGTTTCGTCCTCGCAGCGCGGTGGCCGTCGGCGATTGCGAGTTGAAGACTCGCGTGCTCAGCCATGAACTTTCTTTCCCGGCCATGCTAGCCCCAGTCGGGTACAGCCGTTTGATGCACCCCGGCGGCGAAGTTGCCGCCGCTCACGCGGCTGGCGAAGCAGGCACGGGATACATCCTGTCTACGATCTCTGGTCACAAATTGGAGAATGTGAAAGCGGGATCGCGAGGTCCGGTATGGTACCAGTTGTATCTGCTCGGCGGGCGCGAGGCAGCGGAAGGTGCGATCGACCGGGCTCGCCGGGCGGGATTTTCTGCATTAGTGATCACCGTGGATACTCCGGTTGCCGGACTGAGAGAGCGCGATCCTCGCAATGGCATGAAGGAACTCCTGGGCACGTCTTGGTTCGCGAGAATCCCGTATGTGCCCAACATTCTCGCTCATCCCGGTTGGCTGGCGTCATTTCTGCTCGACGGTGGCGTACCCAAGCTGGAGAACGTCGTGACCCCAGGCAAAGGCGCGATGGAACTCGTTGACGTTAGCGCTGCTCTGGCGAGCGCGACCGTGACCTGGGAAGACTTGCGATGGATCCGCGAACTCTGGTCGGGCCCGATCGTGGTGAAAGGCTTGCTGACGGGCGACGATGCCAGGCGTGCCGTGGACGAAGGCGCAGCCGCGGTGGTTGTGTCGAACCACGGAGGTCGTCAGCTCGATTCGGTTTTCCCCACGCTGCGAGCACTTCCAGAGGTCGTCGCGGCCGTGAAAGGCCAGGTCGAAGTACTCATGGATGGAGGAGTCCGCCGCGGCAGTGACATTGTGAAGGCGCTCTGCCTGGGAGCGCGCGCCGTTCTTGTGGGCCGAGCCTATGCCTACGGACTTGCGGCCGCCGGACCAGCGGGGGTCGCTCGGGCACTGGAGATTTTGCGATCCGATGTTGAGCGCACCGTTCGGCTGCTGGGCTGTCCATCGGTCGCAGCCCTCGATCGGTCGTATGTCGAGGTTCCGCCCGCCTGGTCTGCTCATTGAGTAGCCACGGGGTCTATACCTGAAGAACGTCACCCTCGCGTGCGACCATTTCGTATAACACAGGGTTGACGAAGAATCCGATAAACAGCCGGGAAATCAAGCCTGCCACGATGACGATGGCGAAAGGCTTCTGCGTGTCGGAGCCAATGCCGGTAGAGAGCGCGGCCGGAAGCAGTCCCAGGCACGCCACCAGAGCCGTCATCATGATCGGACGAAGACGCAAGAGCGACGCTTCCCGCGTGGCCGTGCGGATGTCCAGTCCTTCTTGTCGTAGCTTGTTGATGTAGGACACAAGAATCACGGCGGTCTCGACCGAAACGCCGAGCAAGGCCAGGAGTCCCAGGACCGAAGAGACGCTGAACGGAGTGTGTGTAAGCTTGAGCGCAACCAGCGCGCCCACGGGTTCAGTCATAATTACGCCCAACGCAATCGTGACGGGAAACTTGAAATTTCCATAGAGCGCAAACAGGATCATGAAAATCAGCACCACGGCCAGTGGACCGATGAAGTACATCTGCGATTTTGCCTCGAGAAACTGGCTGTATTCGCCACCCCACATCATCCGGTAGCCCTGGGGTAACTTCACGACTTTGTCGACGGCCGCCTGGCCATCTCGCACGGCCCGTTCCAGATCACGGCCCTCAATGCTGTACTGCACTCCGATGTATCGGGAATTATTTTCCCGATAAATAAAAGACGCGCCATTTCCCTGGCTGATATTGGCAAGTTGACTGAGTGGAATCTGCTGCCCATCCGGCGTGCCGACCAACAGGTTTCCGATCTCATGCGCACTGCTGCGGAATTGGGGCTGCATGCGCACCACCAGATCAAACAACTTTTCTCCCTGAATCACCTGGGTGACCGCCTGCCCCCCGACGGCAGCCGAAATCACGGCCTCTACATCAGCGACGTTAATGCCGTATCGTGCAATCTTTTCCCGGTCGACATCGACCAGCAAGCTGGGCTGACCCAGTTCGCGCACCACCGTGAGTTCGGTGAATCCGGGGACTTTGGCCAGCGTGTTCTTGATCTGAATCGCTTTATCCTGAAGCACGTTCAGGTCATCCCCATAAATCTTGACCGCCAGCGAACTCTTGAGGCCGGTCAGGGCTTCGTCCACGGCATCTTCCGCGGGCTGCGTGTAGTTGAAAATAATCCCGGGGAAAGCGATGAGCTTCTGGTTGATGGATTTGATGAGTTGTTTTTTGTCGCTGATATCACCGCCCCACGCTTTGTCTTTGTAGGGTTTCAAGCCAACATAGAATTCGCAGTTAAAAAAGCCCGTAGGATCAGTTCCGTCGTCGGGGCGTCCCAGCTCTGAACCCACCACTGTGACCTGAGGATAAGACATCAGGATGTCGCGGATCTGAGGGGCAATTTTGCTGGCTTCCTCGAACGAAATCGTATACGGCATGGTCGCCCGCACCCAGAGCGCACCTTCATCGAGATGAGGCATGAACTCTCCGCCAATAAAAGGAACCAGCAGCAGGCATGCCCCAAAAATAAGGGTTGCGATCGCCAGGGTTGTCTTCGGGCGATTGAGTGCCCAATCCAGTTGTGTCGCGTACTTCCGCTTCATCCACTCATAAGCCCGGTTCGGTTTCTCATGCACGCCGCTCCTGAACCAGTACGAAGCCAGCACCGGAATAAGGGTGAGCGTCAAGATCAGCGCGCCGACCAGCGCAAAGGACATGGTTTCGGCCATGGGATGGAACAGCTTCCCGGCTGGTCCGCTCAGCGCATAAATGGGCAGATAACCCGCGAGGATAACTGCGACCGAATAAAAGATGGGGCGGTCCACATCTTTTGCCGCCGCCAGAATGACTTCGTCGAGTTTGTAATCTTGCCCCTCTCGCGACGCCAGTTCGCGGTAAATGTTCTCGATCATCACCACGGTACCGTCGATCACAATGCCGAAGTCGATGGCACCGATGGAAAGCAGATTCGCGGCGACGTCATGCGCATGCAGCACGATGAACGCAAACAGCAACGACAGGGGGATGGTGATGGCGACGATGATCGCAGCCCGGAAGCTGACCAGGAAAAAGATCAGCACGATCAGCACCAGCACCATGCCGCGGAGCAGGTTATTCTCAACCGTGTCCGTGGTCAGATCTACCAGTTGGCTCCGATCGTAAAACGGACGGATCTTCACATCGGCTGGCAGAACCTGGCGGTTCAGTTCGTCGGTCTTTGCCTCTACGTCCTTGAGGACATTCTGCGTCTGTTCCCCGCGCAGCATGAGGATGACGCCTTCCACTGCATCGTCATTCTTCTGAAAGCCGAATTCGCCCAGTCGTGGAGCGTGGCCGATCGTGACCTCACCGACATCGCGCACTCGTATGGGCACGCCTTTGTTCGCACCCACAACAACGTTTCCAATGTCCTCCGTATTGCGCACCAGTCCAATACCGCGCACGTAGTAGAACTGCCCACCCTGCGAATAAAACCCGCCACCCGTATTGGCGTTGTTAGCAGCCAGCGCCAAAGTCACTTGTGGCACGGTCAGGTGATAACCATAGATGCGCGCCGGGTCGAGCAGCACCTGATACTGCATCGTCGTACCACCGAAACCCGAGTCGTCGGCCACGCCATGAACCGAGCGGTAACCCCGCTCTACGACCCAGTCTTCAATCGTCTTCAACTCTTGCGGGCTGCGATCCGGACTCTCGAGCACATAGCGATACACCAGGCCGCTAGGGCTGAACAAAGGTGCGAGGCTTGGAGTTACTCCGGTTGGGAGAGTGGCCTGGGCAAGCCGTTCAAAAACGATCTGTCGCGCAAAATAATCGTCGGTGTCGTCTTCGAATGTCAGCCTGATATCGGACAGCCCGTAGAGCGAAATCGATCGCATCACCACCATGTGGGGCGTGCCGTTCATCTGCAGTTCCAGAGGAAGGGAGACCAACCGCTCGACCTCTTCTGCGGCGTGGTCCGGCCATTGCGTGATGATTTCGACTTGCGAAGGCGCGAGATCGGGATAGGCGTCCACCGGCATGCGCTGAAAGGAAATGATTCCGCCGATGGTGATGAAAGCGGTCAGCATCAGCACCAGGAACCTTTGACGCAGTGCCGCTTGGACGATTCGATGGATCATTCAGATGTGGTGGACACTATCCTCGCTTGAAGTTTTGAAAATACTTTCCATGCTGGCGCGACGCGATCAGCGCTGCAGGGAATTCGCAAACTGCAGGAACAAGCTGCCATCTCCGATCACCTGGTCCCCGGGCTTCAACCCGCTGGTGATCTGGGTTTGTCCATTCAAGCTTTCGCCCAGCGTCACCGGGCGTCTGCCAAACTGGTTGGCAGATGTCGCGGCATAAACGAAAGGCTGGTTTTCGCTATCGCGCAGGATCGCCGCATCCGGCAACGCAATGGCATTGGGGAGCCTGCCCGCGTTCACCGTTGCCGTCACATACATATCCTTCTTCAGCTTCTCGCCGGGGTTGTTGGTCTCAATGCGTGCCTGCAGGGTGCGCGTATTCGGATCCAGAGAGGCGGCAACGAAAGAAATGCGCCCGTGAAATGTCTGCTCATAGCTGTCGGTCTGAATGGTCACCTGATCTCCGACCTTCACATAGGGCAAGTCTTTTTGATAGACCGAGACCAGCACCCAGACATTGCTTGTGTCGGAAATCATGAAGCACTGAGTCGCGCCGGGCTGGATGAGTTGCCCCGCGGCTACGTTCTGTTCTACGACCTCGCCACTAATCGGTGCCTTTACCGGAACCTCAAAAGAAGCCGGGCCTTGCACCAGCGAGTCGGGATCCGTGATGCCCAACACTTTCAGTGCGGCTTGCGCTGCTGCCAGGTCACCGCTGGCCAGCATCTCGGCGGTTTGCGCTTGCTCCAGGTTCTGCTCGGCAATCGCTTTATGCTCGTACAAGTCTTTGGCGCGCGTGTAGGCCTTTTGCGCCAAAGCGTAGGCTTCCTTGGCCTTCAAATAGTTGGTGCGGAGCTGCGAGTAATCCGGACTGGCCACGTACAGCATGGGCTCGCCCTGATGCACGTGCTGACCGGGAACAACCACGACCCTGCTGACCGGCCCGCTTACTGGTGTGATGACCGGTATGGTGCGAAAGCCGTTGTAAGCGACCGCGCCCGTGAGGCGCAGCACCCGGGTCAGGGTTGTAGGCTGAACTTTCAAGACCTGCACATGCGACATCTGCTCGGGGGGAATCGTAAACAGTTCGGCACTATTGGAGGTCTTCGTGTTCGTGGCGGCATTCGGCGATGGTCCCTCGCATCCGGCAAACATGAGCATGATCGCCGATACGGCGGCCAGTGCGATCCACAGTTGCCCACGTTTTGTGTCCTTGCACCCGTTCATGGCAGGTTCCTTGTTCCCAGCGCTTCCTTCAACTGCTCCAGTGCGGTCATGTACGAGGCCAATGCCTGACGATACGCCAGTTGGGTTGACCGGTAGCTGCGCTCGGCATCAAGAAAATCCAGCAGGCTGGCGGCGCCGCGCTTATAAGCATACTCGCTGATATCGCGTGAATCCTGAGCCTGCTTGAGGTACCCGGACGTATAAAGTTGCACAACTTCATCATTGCTCTTGACCGCCTCATAGGCGTTGGCAACATCCGAGAGGACCGTATCGCTAGCCGACTGTTCCTGCTCCTTGGCCTGGGTCAGAGCGTAATTGGTGCGCGCGATTTCGCCTTGATTGCGATTGAAGATCGGCAACTCGAAACTTGCGAAGATCGAGCCAGTGGTTTCCCCAGCGACATGGGAAAAATTGTAGGTGCCGTTTACGTCCACCTTGGAGTTCGCTTTGGCCAGAAGGTACTGGCTCTGGGCGGCGGTGATCCCCAATTCAGCGGCTCGAAAGTCAGGCCGGTCGCGCAACGCCCGCGCTTGCAAATCCTCCAGTTTGACCTGGAGCGGTTGATACGCTAGATCGCCGATCACATCGAAGTCGGCCGGCACCGCTTCATACCCGAAGAATTGACGGAGCCCGACCAGCGCCTGCACCTTTGCCAGCCGGGCAGACGACACATCAGTCTGAAACTGCAGAAGCTGGAGTTTGATCTTGAGATAGTCGCCCTCCCCAATATAGCCCGCCTTAAATTGCATCTGGCTGATGTCGACTGTCTGCTGAAAACCCTTCAGATTCTCGGTTGCGAATTGAAGGGTCGATTCCGCTAGCAAAACGCTGACGAACTGCTGACCTACGTTGAATGCCAGTGTCCGCTCGGCGTCGGCTATCTGGGCGCGGGTGACCGCCGTCTGATCGCGAGCCGCCTGCAGGCGATGCTGCCGCTTGCGCCCGCGCTCGAACAGGTAACTAATCCCGATATCGAACTGCTGAACTTGGTCCAGATTCGTCCCGGAAAAGTCCTGCGGGCTGAAAAATGGGATGAACTGAGTGTCTGCCCCCAGAGTTGGATTGGGGCGCAGATTTGCCGTGATCTCCTGCGCTTGATTCTGAAGAATCAGAGTCCGGCTGGCCTTCAGCGAATGGTTATGCGCCAGCGCCAGATCAATGGCCTGGTCAAGACTGATGAGCGTCGTACTTTGCCCGGCTGCTGTCCCCCCTGGCAGCAGGAACAGCACCACCGCTGAGGCGAACATCCGAAAGAACCGTGAACGCATAAGAGTCAAATCAAGTTACGCTGGACTTTGGTGCGCCAAAACCGTCAACGTTTCGCCGAATCTTCGACTACCAGCCAAACTCCTGCGCCGTTACCACCCTCCTCGCTGTCGGATCTGCGACCTGCCCGGGAGGCCATTGTAAATCGGGAGCCGTCCCCAAAGGCGATAAAGATTAGATGCAGTTTGAAGCCGACCAGCAAGCGCCAGCCGTCAACTTCACCCCGAAACTGGCGTCAACTGCGGAGACCGTTGCCCGGTCCTCCCCTGCAGCATCCTGCAATTATGGCCGCCCTGCAACGCGATTCGATAAGACTTCCAACTCCTTCCCCGTGTCCCCTCTGAGACAGTGTCTGCCGCCAGATACACCGCAACTTACGCACTCACGAGTGAAACCCGCTCCTGCCGTCGCGTCGGTGGTGGCGGCGAAAAGCACGCCGGAGACTGCGAGATTGACCGGTCAGGTAGCATAGAATACTCTGCGCATGGGCGGAGACGACTTTTATGGAAAGACGCGAAGCGCTTCGATTGCTGGCGACCGGGACAGCCCTCCAACTGCCGCCACGCAACCTGCTGGCTGTGCTGCGGGAAGCTCGCAAACTGCTCGATACTCGGGTGTCTCCGCGCACCTTGAACGCTCACCAGGATGCCACCGTGAGGGCGATGGCAGAGTTGATTCTTCCGAAAACCGAAACGCCCGGTGCTACGGACGTTGGCGCGAGCGAATTCATCGATCTGATCCTGACGGAGTGGTACGACGAGCCGGATCGAACCCGGTTCTTGAATGGCCTGGCGGATGTCGACGTTCGCACGAAAGCGCTGTTTGGCCAGAACTTTATCGACGGCTCGCCCGATCAGCAGGCAGAAATTCTGACATGGTTGGGGCAGAAGATGACAGCCGCGGCGGACGCGGTCGGGACTGAATCCCGCCAGCGCCGGGGATTCTCACAGGGGCCATCCAGGCACTTCTATTCCATGTTCCGGCGCCTGACGCTGACCGCCTACTACACCTCCGAGGCCGGCGCCACCGCCGAATTGCATTTCCAAATGATCCCGGATTCCCACGACGGGTGCGCGCAAGTGCCGTCCGAAAAAGGGGGACCAGAGAACTAGTGAAGGACGAAACGACCTACGACGCGATTGTGATCGGCTCCGGCATGACAGGAGGCTGGGCCGCGAAAGAGTTGACGGAGAAGGGACTGAAGACGCTGGTGCTTGAGGCGGGCCGTCCCATAGTCCCCGAGGAAGATTACGTAGAACACGTTCCGCCATGGGAGATGCGATTCCGCGGAATGCGCGATCGCCGCCGGCAGATGGATGATCAGCCCATCCAGAGCACGTGCTACGCATGCGATGAATGGTCCGCAAAGTTCTTCGTCAGCGACAAGGAGCATCCCTATACGACCGCTCCGGGCAAGCCGTTCCGTTGGATTCGAGGACGACAAGTCGGCGGACGATCCATCGTATGGGGCCGCCAGGTCTACCGCTGGAGTGACTTGGACTTCGAAGCCAATCTGCGGGACGGAATTGCGATCGATTGGCCGATCCGCTACGCCGACGTCGCGCCGTGGTACGACTACGTCGAGGATTTCATCGGAATCACCGGCGAGGCCCTTGGCCTCCCACAATTGCCCGACAGCAAGTTCCTTCCGCCGATGGAACTGAACTGCGCTGAATTGCTCGTCCGGGACGCCATTGCGAAACATTTTGCCCCGGAGCGCATTTTGACCATTGGTCGCGCGGCCATTCTCACCCAGGACCATCGCGGCCGGGCAGCGTGCCACTATTGCGGTCCGTGCGAAAGGGGATGCATCACCCGATCGTACTTCAGCAGCGTAAATGCGACCCTGCCGGCTGCAGAAAAGACCGGACGGATGACACTGCGGCCGTACAGCGTGGTGCACAGCGTAAGTTTCGACGCTCGCACGCGAAGGGCGACCGGAGTCCGCGTCATCGACGCCAGGACTCGCGCCGCACTCGAGTTTCGCGCCAAGGCGATCTTCTTGTGCGCCTCTGCGCTGGAATCGGTGCGCATCCTGTTTAACTCTTCAACCCCCGAATTTCCCAACGGACTGGCAAACTCGAGCGGAGAGTTGGGCCACAACCTGATGGACCACGTGAAGTCCGGGGGCGCAACGGCTACAATCCCCGGCAATGAAGAGCGGATGGTGATCGGGCGACGACCCAACGGGATTTACGTTCCGCGCTTTCGCAACGTGAAGACCAGGCAGGCCGGGTTCTTGCGAGGATACGGTTTCCAGGGAGGAGCCCATCGCGAAGGTTGGGAACGCGGAATCTCGCAAACGGGATTCGGTCCGGAATTCAAGAAGTCGGTCAGTCAGCCGGGACCGTGGCGGTTTATCTTTGGCGGCTTCGGCGAGTGCCTGCCGAATCACGCCAACTACGCAGAACTCGACAAAGAGAAAGTTGACGCGTGGGGAATTCCCGTGCTCAAAATCAACTGCGCATTTGGCGAAAACGAGCTTGCCCTCCGGAAAGATATGTCGATAACCGCAGCGGAGATGCTTGCCGCGGCGGGCGCGCACGACATCGAGCCTTTCGCCGACGACGAACCGCCGGGTTTTTCCATCCATGAAATGGGAACGGCTCGGATGGGCCGCGACCCGAAGACTTCCGTGCTGAACTCTTACAATCAAGCGCACGACGTCAAGAATCTTTTCATCACCGATGGCGGCGCCATGGTTTCATCGTCCTGCGTCAATCCTTCGCTCACCTACATGGCCCTGACCGCTCGCGCCTGTGACTACGCCGTGCGGCAACTGAAGAAGGGAGAGCTTTAGCGCGAGATGAACAACCGGCGCCAATTTTTGAAGATGCTTTCGTCGGCTATGCTGGCGCCGATGGTCTTGGGTGAAATAAAAGCGGCTGAAACGAAAGCGAGCAAGATTCCGCTGGCTTTCTCCACGCTGGGTTGTCCCGCCTGGGAATGGAAAAAGATTCTGGATTTTGCCACGCAACACGGATTCTCCGCCATCGAACTGCGCGGTCTTGAGGCAAAACTGGATTTGCC
>JADGNP010000538.1 GCA_017883425.1 Candidatus Sulfotelmatobacter sp.
GAAGTTTATTGACGCGATCAACGGCGACTGGGGCGGCGCTCCGTTTGAAGACCTGATGAAGGGCCTCGACTACGCGGAGAAGACTTATCCGTTCATCGACAAAAACCGCGAGTGCGCGCTGGGCGCCAGCTACGGCGGATACATGGCCAACTGGGTGCTCGGCCACACCGACCGCTTCAAGTGCATCGTGTCGCACGACGGCATGTTCAACGCCGAGTCCGCCTGGGGCACGACCGAGGAACTCTGGTTCAACAACTGGGAGTTCAAGGGCACCCCCTACGACAATCGCGCCAGCTACCAGAAGTGGTCTCCGCACCAGTACGCCAAGAATTTCAAGACGCCCACGCTGGTCATCCACAGCCAGCGCGATTACCGCCTCGACGTGAGCGAAGGCTTCCAGCT
This sequence comes from Candidatus Sulfotelmatobacter sp., assembly GCA_017883425.1. Classification (GTDB taxonomy): domain Bacteria; phylum Acidobacteriota; class Terriglobia; order Terriglobales; family Acidobacteriaceae; genus Sulfotelmatobacter. The sequence continues at coordinate 403 of JADGNP010000538.1, forward strand.
TTTCACCACGCTGCAGACGGAAGGCGTCCCGTCGAAGATGCTGTATTTCCCCGACGAAGGCCACTGGGTGCAGAAGCCGCAAAATTCGCGGCTCTGGTACAAGACGGTGAACGACTGGGTCGACCAGTGGACGAAGTGAAGCAGGCGTCGGACCTCGGGCGTCGGACCGCAGACCTTAGGCCTCAGACCTCGGCACAGCTCATGTAGGGACAGCCGCCCCCGGCTGTCCGCCGAGCGCAGCTCGGCGAGTCGTGGTTGCATCTGAGTGCGCCGAGGAGCCGGAATTCGGACGAAGCGTTAGCGAGTCGCGGTCCCGGAGGGACCATCGAAAATAGCCCGCCAGTTCACTGGCGGGTGACATTCCATCGCTTATTGAAGTTTGCAGAGTATAGTGACACACCAAAAAATCTGTCATTCCGAGCGGAGTTCCAGCATCCGCACGGCGGATGTCGGAAACGCAGTCGAGGAACCTGCTGTTGGACGCAGCAGAAAAGCAGGTTTCTCGACTCCGCAAAGTTTGTCCGCTCGCGGACAAACCTTGCTGCGCTCGAAATGACATAGGGGGAAGTGTCACAATATTGGGCAGTCCTCAATAGGAGCCTCGTGCCGTAGGCACGACTGAAACGTCCACCATTGGCGCGACGTTTCAGCCGTCCCTACGGGACGCGATTTATCCCTACCCCCAACCCGGCGTTGAAGCGCCGGGCTATTTTCGATGGCCCCTCCGGCGCGTGCCCGCGAAAATGATTTGTAGAGATGCAACTGGCTGCGTCTTGTCGGTGCCTGAGACGCCGCCGGCGCCTGGACGCGATTGCGCTGATCGAAACCTGGTCACTGCTAATTCAGGTCAAGCGGCTTGATCGCGGTCTCGCCCGCCTTCTTCACACCCAGCGCGATGGGCCGCGGCGGTCCTTTGCGCGGAATGGTGGTCAGCACCCACAACTCATCTCCCCTTGGGAGCGACGTCGGGTCCTTCGCGGTGTCCGCGATGAAGAACAGAATCGGTTCGTTGAGGCGCAGTCTGGTTTCGTCAGCGACGCGCCTCCGGACAAACGTCAGGTTGTCGCAATCCCAGATCGGCCCGCTGTCGAATTCCGCAGCGGGCGTGCCGCTGCGCAACACGATGGAACCGCACTCCTGGCCGAAGGTGTTCATGCCAACCGCCTGCATTTCGTTTCCGAACTTCTTTGCAATCTCTTCCGGAGAGCGTGAGTCGTTCAACTCAATCTGCAAGCTAACGTAGCGTCCGCGAATCGGCAGGTTGGGATCGTAGCGCTCCGTCTTGAACCAGGCTTGCGGACGGGTGCGCCGGTCGTAGAGCAACTTGGCGCCGAGCGAACAGACGATCAGGACCTGAATCAGCGCGACGGCAATCGCCTTGGTGATGGGCTTCACGCGGCGCCTCCCGTCGTTGTGGGCGCAGTTCTGGTGCGCGCCACCAGTTTGCGGCGAAACTGCTCCAGTTGCCATCCGCCCAGCAGGAAGAGAAGTCCGAAGCCCACCAGAGAAGCCGAGCGGCCCAGCTTGTCCATCACACTGGAGAAATAGAAAACGACGATGGTGAGGGCAAATCCCGCCACCCCGAGGTTAATGCGTTCGCGGCGATTTTCCTGCAGGCCCCAAACCACCAGTCCCACGGATGCGAGGGCGCACAGGGCGTGGAGGCCCACGTTCTGGAACACGTCGCGATCGTCGAGGAGCCCGACCACAAAAACCCACAGCCCATAACCCAGGTTCCAGACTGCCGATTTGCCGCGCAGGAAATAGGCAGCCAGCAGGGGAAGCGCGAAGGCCATCAGGAGTCCCGTGGCGTGCAGGAAAATCGAAAGCGGAAGCAGTTGGCGGTTGGAATAGGACTCGCTATGCAGCGTAGCCAGAATTGCGCAGAGGGGAAGCACCGCCAGTCCTCCCACCCAAACCAGGGCCCGCCGAAAATAGGAGTCCGCTCCCGTGCGCCGCGCGCTCAAATAGGTAATCGCCAGCAGGGTGAGGAACTGAACCAGCAGGCGATCCATGCCGCTGTAATGTTGCGCCTGCACGCTCCACTCCGAGGCGATCCACGCGGGGATGAGCAGCGCGCTGAGCGTGGCCTGGAGCCAGTCACGCAGCACCAGCCACGAGAGCACAGCGCCGATCGCCCACAGGAGGATGCCGCCCGGCCAATGTTCCTCGAGATTGAAGATCTGTCCCGCCAGAAAAATGCCGCCCCCCAAAGCCACCGTGCCGATGGCGTGCAGCGCCAGTCCCAGCGGCCGCAGGCGTGGCAGGAGCGCGCCGCCAGCCAGATGAAAGCCCGCGATCATCGCCAGCACCAGCAGGAAGCGCTGCGTGGGCGAGAGGTCGTCCCAGTGAGCGGCTACGAACAGGAGCACGCCCGCGGCCACCATGATGGAGCCAAAGGCAATTGCGAATATAACCGGCCAGCGCACCCCGGGAGACTCGCGGGCAGACTCGAAGTCGCGAATGCGCCCGGCAGATGCCGAGTCGAGAATGCCGGCATCGGTCCAGCGCTGGAGTTGCTGCTCGAGCTGATCGGAAGTGACCATGAGGCGTCGCGGCCAAGTTAGCTCAATTGTGGCCGGATAGCAACGAGCAGGTGGTGTCGTGCGCGGTTAGCTCGATTTTCGCGTCCGCACGCGTTCAGCGCATGTCGAGTCCCCGAAGGGGACTGTCGAAAATAGCCCGCCAGTTCACTGGCGGGTGGTTCGGCGATTTGACCCTCGTGCCATAGGCACGATTGAAACCGGCCCTCAATCTTGTTAGAAGAATTTCAGGCGTCCCTCCGGAGTCTGTGTCGTAGCTCGATCGCATCCGAAAAAGTGGAAGACAGGACACGCTCCAAGCCGCGCAGCGGCGAAAGAATGCAGCCCACGGCGCAAGCCGTGGGTAACCCATCGGCACGAGAGCAACCCGGCGTTGGAAACGCCGGGCCATTTTCAAGTGCCCTCTGGGACAGAATGCGGGCTCTCTTGCCTCGCCAAGTTCTTGAAGTTCTGGCCGTTGAGTCTCCGTGCAAGTGGTTGAAAATTCGTAGAAGGCCCCAGGATCTCAAAGAGTCGCGGCCGCGTCAGCGCTCCCGTATTTCTAAAGGCCGCCTGATGCGAACCGGAAGCCGTCCGATGGACGGTGGGTTTGTTCCTTCGGCGTTATTCCCACTAATCAATGCAGGGAACACCTCCAGCGGATAATCGAGCCAGTCACTGGTCCCGGCCGTGACCCAAAGGTCAACTTCCACCGGGGCGCTGAACCCGGCGGCCGAGGGGACAAGGCTCGCCAGCCCATTCATGTCGGTGGTGGTGCTGCTCTGGCTCACCTTCAAGATCACCGGCATGGCAGGATTGGTGGGGTTGGTTTCGCCGTCACCGCCGGTTGGAGATGTTCCACCGGGCCGCAATACGGTGGTTAGGAACGTCACACTGGCAGCAATCACAGGATTCGGCGGCGAAGAAGAGTCCGTGACTTGCACGATGACCGGC
>JADGNP010000539.1 GCA_017883425.1 Candidatus Sulfotelmatobacter sp.
GGGCTGGTGGCTTCCTGCTTCTTCTTCCAGTCGCCGATCGCGGCGCGGATCGCGTCCTCAGCCAGCACCGAGCAATGGATCTTTACCGGAGGAAGCGAAAGCTCCTTCACGATGTCCATGTTCTTGATGGTGAGGGCTTCGTCCACCGTCTTGCCCTTGACCCACTCGGTGGCGAGGGAGGACGAGGCAATGGCTGAGCCGCAGCCGAAGGTCTTGAACTTGGCGTCTTCAATGACGTTGGTTTCGCGGTTGACCTTGATCTGCAGCTTCATGACGTCGCCGCACTCGGGCGCGCCCACCAGACCGGTGCCCACGTCCGTGCTCGATTTGTCCATCGAACCGACGTTACGGGGGTTGGAATAGTGATCGAGAACCTTATCGCTGTATGACATTCGTTTCTCCTGAGCTTCTGACTTTACCCCAGGGCTAAAGCCCTTTTTGGTTCGAACCTGTTCGGCACGGCTGAAGCCGTGCCCTTCCCAATTTCTTTACTCTCCCGCCCATTTCACGTCCTTCAAGTTGATGCCTTCTTTTGCCATTTCGTAGAGCGGAGAGAGTTCACGCAGGCGCTCGACGGTTTCGATAACGCGATCCGCGACATAGTCAACCTCGGCTTCGGTATTGAAGCGGCCGATGCCGAAACGAATCGAGCTGTGCGCCAGGTCGTCGCCCGTTCCGAGGGCCTTTAATACATACGACGGCTCAAGGGTCGCCGAGGTGCAGGCCGAACCGCTGGAAACGGCGATGTCGTTGATGCCCATCAGGAGCGACTCGCCTTCCACGTACGCGAAGCTGATGTTCAAGTTGCCGGGCAGACGATGTTCGGTCGAGCCGTTGATGTAGGCCTCATCCAGACGGCTCATGATGCGGTCGCGCAGGCGGTTGCGCAGGCCCGCCAGACGGCAGGATTCCTGCGGCATTTCTTCCTGCGCAATGGCGCAGGCCTTGCCCAGGCCCACGATGCCCGGAACATTCAAAGTCCCCGAACGCATGCCACGCTCGTGGCCGCCGCCATCGATGAGGGCGGAAAGCTGCACGCGCGGATTCTTGCGCCGCACGTAGAGCGCCCCCACTCCTTTGGGTCCGTACATCTTGTGTCCAGAGATGGAAGCCAGGTCGATGTTCTGTTTGATCACATCCACCGGAACTTTGCCGATCGCCTGGGTCGCGTCGGTATGGAAGATCACGCCCCGCTCGTGACACAACTTGCCGATTTCGGCCACCGGCTGCAATACGCCGATTTCGTTATTCGCGTACATGATGGTGACCAGAATCGTCTTGTCATCCATGGCGCGCTTGAGGTCGTCGAGATCGATCAGGCCGTCCTTTTGCACTGGCATGTAGGTGACGCGGTAACCATACTTTTCCAGCCGCTTGCAGGTATCGAGCACGGCCTTGTGCTCAGTGACCGCGGTGATGATGTGGTTGCCTTTCTCGCGGTACATCTCGGCCACACCCTTGATGGCGAGGTTGTCGCTCTCGGTGGCGCCGGAGGTGAAGATGATTTCTTTCGTGGTCGCGCCGATCAGCTTGGCGATGCGCTCGCGAGCCGTTTCCACGCCCTCTTCGGCAGCCCAGCCGAACGAGTGATTGCGGCTGGCCGAGTTGCCGAACTTCTCCATGAAATAGGGCAGCATCTCTTGCAGCACCCGCGGATCCATGGGGGTGGTGGCGTGGTTATCCATGTAGATGGGCAGTTTCACATCCTTCGCGTCGGGGTGGTGGGCCTGCGTCTGTGCCTGGGGGATCTTTACGTCCGTGCTCATTGATTGCCTCTCCTACTTTGATGAATCTCTTGTATTGGACGGTTCAGCTGATGGTGACCAACTCGGCCGCCTTGGGAGCCTCGCTCCCAGCTTCTTCCGGTTCTTCCCGCATGTGCGAAATCTTGATGCGCTTCAACACCGCTTCAATACTCTCGTTCACCTTGCGCAGCGGTTCGCGGATGTTGCAGCGGTCGCTCTGATCGCATTCCCCGCGTACGGTGATGCACGAAGTGATGAACAGTGGGCCATCGATCGCCTGAATCACCTCGAAGGCGGAAATCGTGTGCGCCGCCCGTGCCAGCGTATAACCGCCGTTCGTACCATGCTGCGACTGCAACAGGCCGGCCTTGGCCAACCGCTGCAGAATCTTCGCCAGAGCCTCCGGCGGGATGCCATAGGCATCCGCCACATCCTTCGCGCTGCGAGAGCCCCCGGTGGAGTGCTCGGCGAGATGCTTCATCGCCATCAGAGCGTAGTCGGCCTTCTTGGTGAGCTTCAGCACTTGTTATCCTGATCCTGTGTAAGACCCGACCAATAGGGTCGGGGTTAATTCCGACCTTTTCCGTCGCAATTCATTCTACGTCACTTTGTCCCATCGGGGCAAGGCCACGCAGGCAGATGTCAGAAACGGGTCTTTAACGGTAAGTATCAAGAACTTAATGGCTTATGGGTATGCGATGATTTTGGTCGGAATTTGAAGGCAGGGACGTGGATCTGAGATCCGCAGCTCGGCGTAGCCCTTGTTACAAATTCACGACAGCATAACGCTTGGGGGCTTGACAATGGGCGAAGCCGGTCTAAAATACCGGAAATTCAGGCGAGAACAGCCCTCCGCTTGTGTTCGTCTGGAAACCTTCCGGATTTATGACTTCAAAGTCGACCGCTCCTTCCCAAAGCCGTGATATGAAGCAGCCTTGCAAGCACCCACGCGTGCAAATCGTTGCCCGGGACGAGGATTCTGAGTTCGTCGAGTGCAAGGAATGCGGCGACATCTTCGAGTCCAGCGAATTCAAGGACATAAATATCGAAGAGCGCACCCAGGAAGGTGAGATCTGACATCTTTTCTGGGGGCTGTGTGACGGAGGTAATCGCGGCACGCGGTTTCGGCTTGTTCCTCGTGAAAACTCTCTGTTACTGTCCGACCCGGGGGCGTGTGGACGCCCCGGTCTTTATGTCCAAGGTGGCGCTAGTCGTCGACGACTCCATGCTGATCCGCTATACCGTGTGTCGCTTTCTTGAGCAACGCGGTTTTACGGTGGAGTCTGCCACCAATGGCGAGGAAGCTCTGGACGTTCTCACACGTGTGCAGCCGGATTTGATCGTCACTGACCTGCAGATGCCGAAGATGTCAGGAAGTGAATTGATCAGCGCACTGAAGAGCAAGCCCGAGACAGCCGGAGTTCCTATCATTATTGTCGCGCGTCAGGACGGACGCTTCGACGAGGCCGAGAAGCGCGCCAACTTCGTTATCTACAAAGACATCGACATCGAAGCGCAGCTTGGCAAGGCACTGGATGCGGTGTCGGGCAAGGCGAGCTGCGCACACGCGGCCGGGAAGTAACTGCCGCCAGCAGGATCTCTTACCGCAAGAGCAGGCCTGCCTCTGCGGAAAAATCCATCGCAGCAAAATCTTTCAGCAGAAATTTGGGATAAGCCGCGGCGGCGATCATGGCCGCGTTGTCGGTTGATAGCGGACGCGAGGGGAAGTACACGGGTAGGCCCTGCTTCGCTCCCTCGCGTTCAAAGGTCTCTCGCAATTCATGATTGGCCGCAACTCCTCCTGTTACGAAGAGCGTAGCCACCTCGTAAGCTCGGGCCGCCGCCAGAGTCTTTCCCACCAGGTCCTCGACGATCGCGCGTTGGAAGGATGCCACGAGGTCGAGTGTCAGCTTGTCGCAGTTGGCGAGGTAATCCTCCGGTTTTGGCTTCGCAATGTTGGCGAAGGCTTTCCGCCGCGCTTCCACGGCCGCGCGCATATCGTGCGCCTCAACGTAACGCAGGATTGCCGTCTTGATGCCGCTGTAAGAAAAATCAAAGCGCGGACGGTCGTCGCCCACCTCGACCACTTTGCCATCGTTTCGGCCACGGCGATCGCGATGTTTGATCTGGGC
>JADGNP010000540.1 GCA_017883425.1 Candidatus Sulfotelmatobacter sp.
GCCCATGCACCGAACAGGTAAAGCGCCCAGGAACCCGGCAGTGTGATCGCCGGATTGCTAAGTGCCTCCGCTGGAATGCTTGCGCCGTGCGACCACGATACGCCGCCCAGGAAGGGCAAGGCTGCGATGGCCACGAGGGCGGAAAACCATACCGCAAACCTAGCGCTCGAACTCTGCAGGCGAGCCGCCCGGAGCACCAGGCCGGCGAAGATCGTGATGAGCGTGCCTTCGACCAGGCAGTCCACGATTCGGAGCGTTGACACTTGGGCGATCGCATTCAGCTCGAACGTCATCGTGGGGTCACTTGCTCCTTTCCAGCAACTGGCGCAGGCGGTCGAGTTCTTCCGCGTCAATACTCGTATCTTCCAGAACATTCAGCACGAGCTGTTCATGGGAGTTGCCGAAGAAGCGGCTGAGGAGGTGCCGCACCTCAAAGCGCGTGGCATCTTTCCGGTCGACTTGCGGGATGTACACGTGGGCGCGCTTGTCTTTCACGTGCTTTACGTAGCCCTTTTTCTCCAGGATGCGGATGATGGTCAAGACGGAGTTGTAGGCCAAAGCGGGCTTGGCGGGGAGGGCTTCCAGAACCTCGTGGACGGTCGCCGAGTGCCGCTCCCAAAGGACGTTCATGATGCGCAACTCGGCTTCGGTCAGGGTTGCGGACTTGCTGCGAGCCAATGCGTCCTCCCGGGTGCGTTACGTCGCTGTAGATTCTGACGGGGCTGAATGAAAAACGTCAACTAATTTGTTAGTTGCGCGAGGATGGACCCGAGTTGCCCGTGCCCCAAAGTAGGCTGAAAGCAGGAAGGTCGACTGGAAGGTTTACTTTGCGATCTTTGCGACTTCTTGGCGACCTTTGCGGTAGAGCTTTTGACCGCAAAGCACGCCAAGGATTCGCAAAGATCACAAAGCAAACCGTTTTGACACCAAGAATGGGAGCCATTCTACATCCGCGTTGCCCTTTTGACGCGGCCTGCGAAGAATACGCTATCGAGACTCGTGGAGACGGCCGGTCGGCAATTGCAGGTATTGTCTGGCGTTTCCGTAGCAGATATCTCGAATGAGCCTGCCGAGGAGCGCGTCGTCATCGGGCAATTCACCGCGCATAACGTCCTGGGCGATGAGGTCGCAAAGGATGCGCCGGAAATACTCGTGGCGGGGGTAGGACATGAAGGAGCGAGAGTCTGTGACCATGCCGATGAAGCGCGACAGGAGGCCGGTATTCGAGAGAGCCTCGATTTGCGCTGTGATGCCCTGCTTCTGGTCGAGGAACCACCAGGCGCTGCCGTATTGGATTTTCCCGGGTCTCTCTCCATCCTGAAAGCAGCCAATCAGCGTCGCGAACTGAAAGGTGTCGGCCGGGTTCACGTTGTACAGGATCATCTGCGGCAGGGCGTTCTCCTGCGAGAGCAGGTCGAGGTAGGCGCTGAGATGAGCACCCTGGGGGAAATCACCGATCGCATCGAAACCGGCATCGGCTCCAAGCTTGCGGCGGGCGGGGGTGTTCACGTTACGCTGAGCGCCCAGGTGCAGCTGCTTGGTCCATCCTTTTTCAGCATCGAGGCGGCCGAAGAAAAGCATCATGAAAGAAGCAAACTGAGTGTGCTCATCCGCGGTGATGGACTGGTCTTCGCGGGCTTTCGAGAAGATCGCTGCCGCTGCTCGCTCAGAACATGGGGTCGCATAGCAATGCTCTAATCCGTGATCGGAAAGACGGCAGCCCAGGGAATGAAAGTAGTCGTGCCGGGCATGGAGCGCCTGCAGAAAAGTCTCCAGATTCCGTATGTCGACGTTGGCAACTCTCGAAAGCTGCTCGATCCAGGGCACAAACTCCGCGTCGCCGATAGAGAGCGCTTTGTCGGGACGGAAGGCAGGAAAAACTCGGGTTGGCAGATTCGACTTCGCGATCGTCTGATGATGCCGGAGGTCATCGGTGGGATCGTCAGTGGTGCAGACAACCTCGACTCGAAACTTCTGCAAGATAGCGTGCGTAGTCAATTTATCCGCCAACGCAGCGTTTGCGCGCTCCCAGATTGACGGCGCGGATTTCTCATCCAGCAACTCAGTGATGCCGAAATAGCGCTGCAACTCGAGGTGCGTCCAATGGTAGAGAGGATTGCGGAGGGTATAGGGGACGGTTCGCGCCCAGGCCAGGAATTTTTCGTACGGAGTGGCATCGCCGGTAATGTACTTTTCCGCAACGCCGTTCGCCCGCATTGCCCGCCATTTGTAGTGGTCTCCTTCAAGCCAGATCTCGAAGAGATTCGCAAACCGGCGATCTTCAGCAATGTCCCGGGGAGAAAGATGACAGTGGTAGTCGAGGATGGGCTGCGAAGCGGCGAACTGATGATAGAAGCGCCGCGCTGCGTCGTTCGAAAGAAGGAAGTTTTCGGTGAGAAAGCCGTTCATGGGCAGGTGCTCGCGCGGTCTCTGGTGCTGCTCAGAATGCCGGGGATGAACCCGCGATTCAAGCCATGAATCATATCAGTTCAGGGTGCTGTTTTAGTTCGTCGGTCCTAACGGACAGGGCTGTCGAGCTTCGCTCGACGGACAGCCGAGGGCGGCTGTCCCCACATGGGTATCTCAGCGAACTGAGACACCACCCAGTTCAGCAACTCCTTGACGGAGAGGCCCTGCGCGATGTGTAGTGATGCACGTCGCCCGTGCCCACAATCCAGTGAATCTACCTCCCATACCAGCGGTTCCGGAAAGAATCCCCTCCACGAATCGCATCGGTGGCCGGCGCTGGCTGATCTGCGGCTTGCTGTTTTTTGCGGCCACGGTGAATTACATGGACCGGCAAGTGATTGCCCTGCTCAAGCCCACCCTGCAAATCCAGTTCGGTTGGACCGAAGAGGGCTACGGCAACATCGTTTTCGCTTTCGCGTGCGCCTATGCAGCCGGCTTGCTGTTCGTTGGGAAGCTAATCGACAGGATCGGGACGCGCAAGGGCTTCTCCCTGGCGGTATTCTTGTGGAGCATCGCCGCCATGGCCCATGCCGCCGCGGGCTCCGTAATCCAGTTCGCTGTCGCGCGCTTCAGCCTGGGGCTCGGTGAGGCCGGCAGTTTCCCGGCGTCGGTGAAGGCAGTGGCGGAGTGGTTTCCTAAACGAGAGCGCGCACTCGCAACCGGCCTGTTCAATTCTGGTACCAACATCGGTGCGATTGTGACGCCGCTGGTCGTGCCTTGGCTTACCTATCGCTTCGGATGGCGGATGGCATTTATTGCCACGGGCAGCCTGGGATTCGTATGGATGTTGTGTTGGCTTGCGGTGTATCACCGGCCGGAAGAAGGCAATCTGGTTTCGTCGGCGGAACTAGCCTACATACAGAGCGATCTCGAGGAGGAAACGGCGAGAATTCCGCTAAGAGCTCTGCTCAAGCTCCGTCAGACATGGGCGGTGGCTCTGGGCAAGTTCTTCACCGACCCCATCTGGTACGTGTATCTGTTCTGGATGCCGGATTTTCTGAGCCGCAATCTCGGGTTGGACTTGCGAGGGATGGCGTTACCGCTGTTCGTTGTCTACAGCGGAGCGAGCATCGGAAGTATCGGCGGAGGAGGCCTTTCATCTTTTCTATTGAAGAGGGGATGGACGCTGAATGCCAGCCGTAAGACCGCGCTGCTGGTTTGTGCGTTGGCCGTAACCCCCATCATGATTGCTGCGCGCACCCAGGATGCGTGGCTGGCCGTGTTCCTGATCGCGATCGCAGCGGGAGCGCACCAGGGCTGGTCGGCGAATCTTTACACGCTGGCTTCCGACATGTTCCCGCGAAGCGCGGTGGGGTCCGTGGTGGGCTTCGCCAGCATGGTAGGAGCGATCGGGGGAATGTTGATTGCCAAGGCCGTGGGGTATATTCTTCAGCGCACAGGTTCCTA
>JADGNP010000541.1 GCA_017883425.1 Candidatus Sulfotelmatobacter sp.
CCCATGGGCCTGCGGCCCACCGAAGAAGGATGAAAATCCCCGGGTGCCCCATTTTTGCCGCGTCTTTTGCGGCAAAAGTGGGGATTTTCGACAGAGCGAGCAACGCGAGCCGAAGGGGTGGGAGGCAGCGCCCCATCCCCACCCACCGTCTATAATCCCCTCATGAGCCTTGTCGAACAGATCCAAAAAGACATCGTCACCGCCATGAAAGCAAAGGACGAAGCGCGCCTCTCGGCCCTGCGCATGGTCAAGAGCGCATTGCATCTTCGCCAGGTCGAGAAGATGGCCCCACTCGACGAAAAGGAATCCCAAGCCGTCCTGGCCACGCTCATCAAGCAGCGCAAAGAATCCGTCGAGCAGTTCACCAAGGGCGGACGCCAGGAAATGGCCGACAAAGAAGCCGCCGAAATCGTCCTGATCGAAACCTACCTCCCCAAAGCCGCCGGCGAAGCGGAAATAGTCGCCGGCGTAAAAGCCGCCATCGCCGAAATGGGCTCCCCCACCATGAAAGAAATGGGCACGGTAATGAAGACCGCCATGGCCCGCTTCAACGCCGCCGGCATGCGCGTGGATGGCAAAATGGTCAGCGAAATTGTGAAGCGGGAGCTGGCAGGGAAGTAGACCAAACAGGGAACTCTCTCCTTTCCAAGCCTTGCCTTTGATGGTCCTCCGAGACTCTTGGAGGACAGGGATGTGGTATATCAGTTCAGTAGGGTTAGGACATCGCAACAGTTCAAGGAGGGGAACCATGAAGCCGGTGGCAATCGATGAACGCTTGGAACTTCCCCTCTATGGCCTCTCAGAAGCAGCACTGTATTTGCGTGTTCCGATAAAGACCCTTGAATATTGGGCCTTCGGGCGCGGGAGAGTGGCCGCTTTGATTTCCGTGGCGCGCAAACACCCTCGCGCGTTCTCATTTATGAACCTCCTGGAGTGCCATATGCTTGCATCGATGCGCACTCTTTACGACTTGCGTCTTCCCAAGATTCGGCGAGCAGTTGCGCATCTGAACCGAACTTCGGGATTCAGGCACCCGTTGATCGAGCAACCGCTGTTCACCAATCGAGTTGACGTGCTCATCAAGGAGATCGGCAAGTTCATCAATTTGTCGCGGGGCGGACAACTTGTGATTCCAGAGATAGTCGAGGCTCACTTGGAGCGTGTCGAGTACGACAGAGAGCTGGGGGCGTTCCGGTTTTACCCGTTCGTGCGCGAGAGGAGTGCGGGAGAACCCAAGTTTATTGTCATTAACCCGGCCCTCGGCTTCGGCAAGCCCGTGATCGCTGGTACCGGCATATCCACAGCTGTCATTGCATCTCGGTTCAATGCGCGCGAGTCGATGCCCGACCTAGCTAAGGAATATGGCCTCGAAGAAAAGCAGATCGAAGAGGCAATCCGCTGGGAAACCCGAGCAGTTGCAGCTTGACGATTTCATCCTGTACTTGGATGAAAATCTGGACAACTGCCAACCCATCATTGAAGCCTTGGTAGCCAACGGCGTTCAGTACAGACGCCACCGCGATCACTTTCCTCGTGGAGCACCAGATGAGGATTGGCTTCCGTTCGTCGCAGAGCGCGGATGGATCGTTCTTACAAAAGACAAACGGAATCGCTACAACGAGATAGAGCGTGAAGCTGTCCGGCGACATCGAGTTCGGGAATTCTATTTTGGGTCGGGCAACTTCAACGGAGCCGAGATGGCTCAAGCGCTATTGAGCGCGGTTCTGCAAATGAAAGGGCTGTCGAGAACTTATAGTCCCCCAATGGTAGGAAGCATTGCGCGCTCGGGAGATGTAACGATCGTATACGACGAATACGGCTCAACCCACGAGAGGCGCAAGGCAGCACGCAAGTAGGTCAGATCGCTCAGGCAGTGGTTGAGGCCCTGTTCTGTCCGCCCTACAACGACTCACTTGCTCCTCTGCAACTCCCGGTACGCCTCGCTCTTCGATACTCCCCGCTCCTTCGCCACTTTCTTCAGCGCCGCCTTCTCGTCCACTTTCTCTTCCGCCATAATCTGCTCCACCCGCTGGCGGATGGAGACCCGGGCGGACGAGGCGTCCGCCCCTACGTGAGCATCGCTGGACTCCGCCTTCCCAATCAGCAAGGTGATCTCGCCCTTCACCGCCTCCCGCGCCTTCAGGTTTTCCAGCACTTCGCTCGCGCGCCCGCGCAAAAACTCCTCGTGCAGTTTGGTCACTTCGCGCGCAATCACCACATGCCGGTCGTTTCCCAGAACCTCGCAAACATCCGAAAGCGTCCCCACCACCCGGTGCGGAGCCTCGTAAAAAACCTGCGTCCGCGGCGAATTCTTCACCGCCTCCAGCGCCGCCCGCCGCTCGCCCCGCTTCGCCGGAAGAAATCCGCTGAAGCGAAATGAATCCGTAGGCAGCCCGCTCGCCACCAGCGCGGCCAGAAATGCCGACGCTCCCGGAATCGGCACCACCGGCAAATGGTGCCGGATCGCCAGCGAAATCAGCCGGTATCCCGGATCGGAAATCCCCGGCATGCCCGCATCCGTCACCAGCGCGACGCTCGCCCCCTCCTGCATCTCCTTGACCAGTTCCGCCGACTTCGTCATCTCGTTGTGCTCGTGATAACTGGTCGTGCGCGTCCCGATGGCATAATGATTGAGCAGCTTCTGCGTCTGCCGCGTGTCTTCGCACGCGATCACGTCCACTTCCTTCAGCACCCGCAGCGCCCGCAGCGTGATGTCCTCCAGATTCCCGATCGGCGTGCCCACCAGATAAAGCGCCGGCCCCGCGGCATGGGAGGATTCTTCCGCGACGGCGGTCTGGTCGGGATCGTGGCCAAAGTCCCTCATGGGCGGAGTCTATCACCTCGCTACCGTAACTCCGATGCCACGTCAGCGGTTATGCTAGTGGTTCGACTCTCAACTCCGTGCAAAGGTTTGTCATCCCGACCGGAGCGAAGCGAAGCGAGCGCAGTGGAGGGACCTGCTTTCTCAGTGGACCATCGGCCACTCAAAGCTTCATGAGTGCTCGCTTAGTGATGCATACCTACGCCCACAGGAGGCCCGCCCCGTGACCGCTAACGACTTCCGCAAAATGGCTCTCGCCCTCCCCGAGACCGAAGAGCGCTCGCACATGAACCACCCCGACTTCCGCGTAGCCGGAAAGATTTTCGCCACCCTCGGATACCCCGACAAAACCCGAGGCATGGTCAAGCTCCCGCCGGAGCAGCAACACTACTTGTCCAAGGATTATCCCGACGCGTTCGTGCCCGTCAAGGGCGTCTGGGGACGCCGCGGCGCCACGCACGTAACCCTGAAAGCCGCCAGCAAAGAAACTCTGCGCAAAGCCATTCATGCCGCTTGGCGAAACACCGCCCCAAAACGTCTGCAGGAACAAGAGGAGCTGACTCAGAGCCATGCCCCAAAGCGGTGAACCCGAACGACCAAACTCCAGCCGCGAAGCGGCGGCACGCGAACGCCCGGCACAGCAGTGCCGGGAGGAATTGGGAAAAGTCCTAGAGTCCCGTCAGGGACGGCACCGATCTTTGCGTCGTCCTTAACCGTCCTTCCCAGAATTGACGCAATCGTCCCACGCCCCTAAAATCAATATGAAACCGAGTTGTCCCTCACAGCCGTCTCACACTCATGCCTCTTTACGAATACGAATGCAAGAAGTGCGGCCACCGCTTCGAAAAAATCCAGTTGTACTCCGCCAAGATGGTCAAGAAGTGCCCCGAGTGCGGCGGCCAGGTCGAGCAGATGATCTCCGCCCCTGCCGTCCAGTTCAAGGGTTCCGGATGGTACGTCACCGACTACGCCAAGAAATCCTCGTCCTCAGGATCCTCCGGCAGCGGAGATTCTTCCTCGAAAGACAAGAAGGACGACAAGTCCAAGTC
>JADGNP010000542.1 GCA_017883425.1 Candidatus Sulfotelmatobacter sp.
GCTGGTGGACCGGATCGATCCGGTGGAGAAGAAGATTCAGTTTGCGGTGTTCGAGGAAGAGCCACCGCGGGCGAAGGACAAGCGAGGGAAGCGGTAGGAGTGCATTAAAGCCATGGAATCGGGCCGCCCAGCCGGGCTGCGCCCGGCGGACAGCCGGGGGCGGCTGTCCCCACATAACCCCACAGCGCGGTGCGCTCGTTATACTCCAAGCGCTTTCTGAATCTCCGCGGCAATTCCGGCGGTCAGCGAGCGCATCCTTTCTTCGGATTCGGCCTCGACCATGACGCGGGCCAGGGCCTCGGTGCCGGAGTAGCGCACGACGACACGGCCGTTGCCGTTGAGTTCGCGTTCCGCCGCGTCAATCGCTGCCTGGACCGCCGGGATCTGGGCGAACGGAATCTTCTCGCGCACCCGCACATTCTGAATTGTCTGGGGAAACTCTTTCAGATCGCCAACCAACTCCGCCAGCGGCTTGCCGCTGCGCACGATGATGTCCATGAGGCGCAGCGCGGTGAGCAGGCCGTCGCCGGTGGTCGCGTCGCCATCGCGGAAAATAATGTGGCCGGACTGCTCGCCGCCGAGAGTAGCGCCGGTTTTGAGCATCTCCTCGAGCACATACTTGTCCCCGACGTTGGCCCGCAGCATGCGGATGCCTGAGTTCTTCAGCGCGATCTCCAGGCCCATGTTCGACATGGTGGTGGAGACTACGGTATCGGCCTTCAACTTACCGTGCGCGTGCAGGTCGCGAGCGGCGGCCAGCAGCACGCCATCGCCGTTGACTACGCGGCCGGCAGCATCGCAAAACAGGGCGCGGTCGGCATCGCCGTCAAAGGTCACGCCGAGATCGAACTTACCCGCTGATTCTGCCACCATCTTTCCCAAGATCTCCGGGTGCAATGCGCCGCAGCCCTCGTTGATATTCCTGCCATGCGGCGAAATATGAATGAACGTGGCGTGAATGCCGAGCCTGCGAAACAGCTCCGGCGCTTCCGCGGTGGCTGCTCCATTGGCACAATCCACCAGCACTCGCAGTTTGCTCAAATCGGACGACACGCCTCCCGCCAGCGATTTGACGTAGGCATGACGCAACTGGGCTTCGCCCGGGAGAGATGGTTTCGGAATCTTGAGCGCAGTGTCGTCCGCAGCAGACGCATTCTGCAGCAGGGCGAAAATCTCTTTTTCAATGGCCAGTTCGCGCGCGTCGGTCAGCTTGAAGCCATCGCCGGAGAAGACCTTGATTCCGTTATCGGTCCAGGGATTGTGCGACGCGGAAATCACCACGCCGGCCGCCAGCGCCCGCGAGCGGGCGAGGTACGCCACACCCGGAGTGGTGATCACGCCGGCACTATGTACGTCGACGCCCACCGCAGCCAGACCTTCGGCGACGCGGTCGGCAATCCACCCGCTCGATTCGCGCGTGTCCTGGCCAATCACGGCCTGGGCGTTCCGCGTAGTCCGCATCAGGTCGTGGCCCAGAGCGCGGCCAATCAGATAGGTGCTCTGCTTGGTGAGCGGGAATTCTCCCGCGACACCTCGAATACCATCGGTCCCGAACAACTGCCTCTGCTGGCTCATAAGAGAACTTTCGGAGAAGGCATGAAGATGAGAACTAGAGATGATAACTGAGGGGGCGTCAAAGAACCTGGTTCGAAGAACTCAAAAGTGCCGCAGATGGAAAGAATAAGGTCCCTCAAGGGCTAAAGAGTGAACCAGTGCCGTCCCTGCGGAGTCTGCGTCATAGCTGCTCTTCCGCCCCTCCGGGGCTTGCTCATTTCCCACTTGCTACCCACGGCCTATTCTTTTTGAGACGGCCTCCAGTAAACGGGCTGTTTAGTGCGTGGTGGAGCTTCCCACTTTCTGTACGAGCACGGTCACGCTAATCGATGTTGTCTGCACGACTTGCACCAGCGGGTCGGCCACGTACACGTTGGTGTTGAAGACGGCGCTGCCGCGCGTTCCCGTCGCGTCGATGGGATCTGTCGTCGCCGCATCGATTTTCTCCACATGATGCCGGGGACCGGTGATGGTGATGCGGGGCGGATCGGCGTCGACTTTGACAATCTGTTGGCCGTCGGCAAAGTTCCCCGTCACCCGCGGATGAATCTCGACCTCACGGGTCATCCGTGTGTCAAAGGCCAGGTGCAACTGGCTGGGCACGACCTGCACGATGGTCACATCGCGCGGGTGTCGCACCTGCTGCGAGGTCAGATCAAAGGTACGTTCTCCGGGCCTGACGCCTGCCAGTTCGATTTCCGCGTGGATCTCGTTCGCCTGCAATTGCCGAATGACCCGCTCCGGCCCGCGCACACGGATCTGCGCCTCGGGAATCATCTCGGAACTGATCTCGAGCTGTGATGGCACGTGCTGAAAGACGATGGGGGCGCGCACGGCCACTTCCGCCGACTGCTCGTCGGGTGAAATCAGAAACCAGAGACCGGCAGCCAGCAACAAGGACAATACTTTCAGCCCGAAGTTGTGCAGCACGTAGCGCTGGAAGAATCCGATCATGGCTGCGGCTCCGATTCCGGGCCGGATTCGGACTTGCGCTGCGGCGCCGGATCACGCAGAGGGGAGTCGAACAGCACATCCGATTCACCGTCCCCGTGCGTGATGCGGGTGGGCAGGGTTACGGGAGCCATGTAGCGTCGCAGTTCGCTGCCCAGGCGCTCGCGCAGTTGCTCGACCGTCAAGTCGCGCTCGATTTTGCCGCCGATGGCGAGGCTGATCGCACCAGTCTCTTCGGAGCAAACGACGGCAATCGCGTCGGTTTCTTCGGTGATGCCGATGCCGGCACGATGCCGCGTTCCGAGTTGGGTGGACAGCAGAGGATTCATGGAGAGAGGAAGAAAGCACGCCGCTGCGGCGATGCGGTCTTTTTGCACGATCACGGCGCCATCGTGCAGCGGGGCGCTGGGACGGAAAATCGTGGCCAGCAGATCGTAGGAGAGGCGCGCGTCGAGGGGGACGCCGCTTTCGATATGGGTGCGCAATCCGATTTCACGTTCGATCACGATCAGCGCGCCGGTCTGGTGCTGGGAAAAAAGATTTGCGGCCAGCACGATGTCGTCGTAGGAATCGCTCTCGCCGGAAGACCCGCCCAAAAAAGTCAGACGACGGCCCAAGTCCGTGAGCACGTGCCGGATCTCCGACTGAAAGACCACGATGAGGGCAAACACCAGGTAGGGCAGCACATGACTCACGACCCAGTTCAACGTAGTGAGCTCGCCGATACGCGCGAAGTAGAAAAGTATGGCGACGACCACCAGCCCCACGAGCATGGGAGCGGCGCGCGTGCCGCGGATCATCACCAACACCTGGTAGATGATCAGGGCCACGAGGAGAATGTCGAGCGCCACCCACGCGCCTTGCGTCCATGACGTGATGACTGGCATCACTCGAATCGCTCCTGGTGTAAGTCTGATCCTGAAACCCATTGTAATGCAGCGGATTTCTGGCTCTCACAGTTTGGTGAAAAACTCGGTCTAGATGCCTCAGGGGCTGAAGCCCCCGACCGGGAAGAACGGCTTTATCGCAGCGCTGAAAGCGCTGCGCCACCCAAAATCGAGTTTTTCAGAAAGCTGTTCAGGGTCTTACGAAATCTTACGACGCAGGCACGCACTGCGGTGGAGGCTCATCCGTGTTTCTTGGTCACAGCGGCCTGAATCTCGCCATGGGCCAGGCGGGCAGAAATCTCGTCGCCAACCTTTAACCCGCGCACGTCTTTCAGCAGCTTGCCCTCCGAATCAAATACTAGCGCGTACCCGCGCTCCAGAATGGCCAGGGGAGACAGCGATTCCAAAGCGGTCTGCAGACGCTCGCTGCGCACCCGATGCTGCAGGAGAACGTTGCGCATGACGGCGACCAGCGC
>JADGNP010000543.1 GCA_017883425.1 Candidatus Sulfotelmatobacter sp.
GCAATCAAAGTACGCGGACCTGTTCATGTCGGTGTGGGGCACGAACGCCTTCGACAACACCGAGAAGGCGTACCAGATGATCGGCCGCTCGATTGCCGCGTACGAGCGGTCCACAGAGGTGAGTCCGTTCGACTCGCGGTTCGACACGTACCTCAGGACCGGCAACGGGCTGACCGCGCAGGAGACGCTGGGGCTCTCGCTGTTTAACGGCAAGGCAAAGTGCGCCAACTGCCACACGAGCACCGCCGATCCTGCCAGCGGCAAGGTGCTGTTCACCGACTTCACATACACCAATAACGGTGTGCCGAAAAACCCGATGAATCCGTTCTACTTGGAGCTCGCGTTCAATCCTCTGGGCGCGTCGTGGGTTGACCTGGGTCTCGGCGGGTACCTCAAGAGCGCCGGCTACGACGTGTCGGTCTACACCCCTGAACTCGGCAAATTCAAGGTGCCGACACTACGTAACGTCGACGCGCGGCCGAGCGCAGGCTTCGTGAAGGCGTACGGCCACAACGGCTACTTCAAGAGCCTCGAGGAGATCGTCCACTTCTACAACACGCGGGACGTACCGGGCACCGGCTGGCCCGCACCCGAGTACGCTGCCAACATGACCAGCGAGGTGGGCAACCTCGGCCTGACACCGGCGGAGGAGGTGGCGATCGTCGCCTTCCTGAAGACACTGACCGACACGAGGTTACCATAGGTGAAATGGCCCGACAATCGTAGGCCGAAGATAGCGGCGCCCATGACGGCTTGGGGCATCGGTTGACGAACGCGGCACTCGAGGCGATGGATCGTGAGGTCGCCAGGTTCACGCAGCAGTGGGTGACTGAGCACGGCCTGAGCGGGCCGCCCGCTACCGCTGGGCGGCGTTGCTGCGGCGCATCTACGAGGTCGATCCCCTCGCGTGCCCGCGGTTTGCCGCGCTGCTCGACGAGACGATCCACGCGGGGACGCCGCCGCCGGTGGACCTGCTCATCCGGACCGGCGGCGAGCGCCGCCTCAGCGACTTCCTCTTCTGGGAGATGGCGTACGCCGAGGCGGCGGTAGTGTGCCTCCTCGACGGCCCAGCCGAGGGAACCACGGAGCAACTATATGAAAGGTTTTGTGAAAGACATCGAGGGTCTTGCCGCCAGAATGAAGAGTTTCGCGGGGTGCTTTACACGGCACAACACTGCCAGCTCGTCGTGATGGCGTTAACACCCAAGGAGGAGATCGGGGCGGAAGTCCACAAGCTCGACCAGTTCTTTCGCGTGGAGGAAGGGACCGGTGAAGTGCTTCTCGATGGCGTTCGGACGGCGATCCGCGCGGGCTTCGCGGTAGTCGTCCCGGCGGGAACGAATCACAACATCATCAATACCGGCAGTGTTCCGCTGAAGCTCTATACGCTCTATGCGCCGCCGAATCATCGGGACGGCGTCGTTTACCATACCCGCGCCGACGCGGAGGCCGACAACGAACACTTCGATGGCCAAACGACGGAATAATGAGCCGACTGCGCGCCAGGCTGACGTTGACCACTAAGAGATCGATCGGGGGCAACACAATGACGACGAGTACATCAGGCAAACGCAAACAGAAACAAGGCTCGGCCCCGACCGGAGACTCACAACCGGCTGCTGGCGGCGAATTGCACCAGATAGCTGGGGCCGAGCACCCGGCGCTCACTAGCAACCAGGGGCTGGCGCTTTCTGATAATCAAAATTCCCTCAGGGCCAATCCACGCGGCCCCACGTTGCTGGAAGACTTCATCCTCCGCGAAAAGATCACCCATTTTGATCACGAGCGCATTCCCGAGCGCATCGTTCACGCGCGAGCCACGGGCGTGCACGGATTCTTCCAACTGACCGCTTCGTTGAAGCGATACACCACCGCCCGGATACTCACCGAGGTGGGGGAGAAGACACCCGTGTTCACCCGCATATCGACCGTCGCCGGCGGAGCCGGCTCGGTCGACACCCCGCGTGACATACGCGGATTTGCGGTCAAGTTCTACACCAAGGAGGGCAACTGGGACCTGGTGGGCAACAACGTCCCGGTGTTCTTCATCCAGGACGCCATCAAATTCCCTGACCTCATCCATGCCGTCAAGATGGAACCCGACCGCGGCTTTCCGCAATCGGCGACCGCGCACGACACGTTCTGGGATTTCATTGCGCTCACACCGGAGTCCATGCATACGGTGATGTGGATCATGTCGGACCGCACGATACCGCGTTCGCTGCGCATGATCGAAGGCTTTGGAGTGCATAGCTTCCGACTGATTGACGACGCAGGCGAATCGACCTTCGTCAAATTCCACTGGCGCCCCAAGCTCGGCTTGCAGTCCACCCTCTGGGACGAGGCCGTCAAGATTGCCGGCGCTGATCCGGACTTCCACCGCCGCGATATGTTCGACGCCATCGCGGCAGGCCATTTCCCCGAATGGGACTTCGCGGTGCAGCTGTTCACGCAGGAAGAGGCAGACCGATTCCCGTTTGATCATCTGGATGCGACCAAGCTGATTCCCGAAGAACTGGTGCCCTTGAAAGTGATTGGTCGCATGGTGCTTGATCGCTGGCCGAACAATTTCTTCGCGGAAACCGAACAAGTGGCTTACTGTCCTTCGCATGTCGTGCCAGGCATCGATTTTTCCAATGATCCGCTGTTGCAAGGCCGTCTATTCTCCTATCTCGACACGCAGCTGTCGCGCCTGGGTTCGCACAATTTTCACCAGATCCCGGTCAACGCGCCCAAGTGCCCGTTTGCCAACCAGCAACGCGACGGGCACATGCAGATGGTGCAACCGACGGGCCGGGTTGCCTATGAGCCCAACTCCTTGTCTGACAACTCGCCACGTGAAACGCCGGCCAAGGGCTTTCATAGCGCCGCAGTCACTGAATCCGGCAAGAAGGGTCGCATCCGTTCCGAGAGTTTTGCCGACCACTACAGCCAGGCGCGGCAGTTCTATCTCAGTCAAAGCGCGTATGAGCAAGCGCACATCGCCTCGGCGTTGGTATTTGAGCTCTCTAAAGTCGAGCATCTGCACATACGCGAAGCGATGGTTGGTCACCTGCGACATATCGACGGAGATCTTGCCCAGCGCGTCGCTACCGGTCTTGGGTTCGACACATTGCCCGACGCGCCATTGGCCACAGCGTCCGTGCAGGAGAGGGAACCTTCGCCCGCATTGCAGATCATCGGCAAGATGAAAGACACGCTCCTGGGGCGCGCGATTGGCATCCTGATCGCGGATGGTTCGGACGGTGCTGCCATCCAGAAGATAAGGAAGGCCGCGACCGATGCGGGTGCGACCGTGAAGATCATCGCCCCCAAAGTGGGCGGCGCCAAGCTTGCCGATGGCGCTAAGTTGGAGGCTGATGGACAACTGGCGGGTACCCCTTCGGTGTTGTTTGACGCAGTTGCCGTCATCCTTTGCGACGAAGGCGCAAAAGCCCTGTCGAGGGAAGGCGCCGCGATCGATTTCGTGCGCGATGCGTTCGCTCATCTCAAGGCCATTGCCGTTGACAAAGGCGGCCAGGCGCTTTTGAAAATGGCGAGCGTCGGACATGACGCGGGCGTGGTAAGCAGCAACGACACAGACGCGTTTGTTGCTGCGGC
This sequence comes from Candidatus Sulfotelmatobacter sp., assembly GCA_017883425.1. Lineage (GTDB taxonomy): Bacteria > Acidobacteriota > Terriglobia > Terriglobales > Acidobacteriaceae > Sulfotelmatobacter. Next base: position 3,601 of record JADGNP010000543.1, read on the forward strand.
AAAGACGCGCCAGTGGGAGCGGGAGAAGTCTGTTCGAACATTGGCATAACCGCCAGTTCCGTAAAGCTTTAAGGGTATAGGTACCAGCGGAAAATACCTGCCTAAAGGGAATCATCATGAAAGCAGTCGTTTATAAAGGTCCTCGTGACGTAGTCGTCAAAACAGTCCCGGATGCCAAGATTGAAAAAGCAACCGATGTGCTTGTGAAAATCACGACCACGAACATTTGCGGCTCCGATCTGCATATGTATGAAGGCCGGAC
>JADGNP010000544.1 GCA_017883425.1 Candidatus Sulfotelmatobacter sp.
CCTCGACTACGTTCCGCCATCCGCGATGCGGATGACGGAACTCCGCTCGGAATGACAGACCGTGTAGGGGTGTCACTATATTCTGCAAACCTCAATAGAAGGCATGTCTGTGTGAAATGCATGTCACAACACTTTCTGGCTCTACGCGAGAAACATTTCCGGGTTCACTGTCGGTCCATCCAGATGCCCGACCAGTCGCTTCTCCAGTCCCTCACGAGAGGGCTTGAGTTGCTGCCTCAGGCGCTCCTTCTCCTGATCGTTGAGTGCTGAAAAGTTCCGCGCAGTCTCGACGTTGTGTACGAGCATTTCCGGCCGTGGCATTCCCACGACCGCACTGGCTACGGGCAAGCTCATGGAATACCGGAGCAGAGAGCTCATGTCTGCCTTTCCCGGACCGTCGCCCACAAGAAATTCCTGACCGGTCACCTTCATGGCAATCACGCCAAGGTTCTTGGCATTGGCAGCGGGGAGGGCCAGCTCTTCAAACCGGCCATTGCGGGAAGCGTTGAGCGCCATCTGCACGCAGTCCAAGTCGTGACGCTGGATGGCCTTGGCCATCACCTCTCCGTTGGTATGGCTGGTCATGCCGACAAAGCGCGCCATTTTCTGCTCACGAGCTTCCATCAAACCCTTAAGAGCTCCGTCCGGGGCCTCAATTTTCGCCAGATCGCTATCCTGGCCCAGGCTGTGGATGTGAACCAGATCCACATGGTCTGTCCTGAGCCGTTTCAGGCTTGCCTCCAGGCGGCGCAGGAATTCGTCCCGGGTACGATCGGGAATCTTCGTTGCCAGCCAGACTTCCTTGCGGCGCGAAGCCATCACTTTGCCCACGCGCGTTTCGCTCTGGCCATCTCCGTAAGCGTAGGCCGTGTCCAGATAAGTGATGCCCAGATCAATCGCGCGATTGAGGATTGCCGTGGCGCTCTCTTCGTCTTCGTACATCAGGAAGCGACTGCCGCAGCCGAAAGCAAGAATCGAGACCTTTGCGCCGGTTCGCCCCAGAGTTCGCGAGGGCATGAGATCGGTTCCCGGCCGCGCGCTGGCCACATCCTTCAGCAGCAAAAGACTGGTACCGGCCGCAGTTCCCAATCCGATATTCTCAAGAAACTGTCTGCGAGACATTCCCTTGCGCATGGTCCCTCCTGAATCGTCAAGGTGCATCTTATAGCTTCGCGGGGACTTTTGTTAGCTCGACGAGACGAACTACTAGTACTGGTCTCATAGATGGGGTTGGGAAGGGCACGGCTTCCAGCCGTGCCGTTAGAGCCAAAAGCAAATCCGGGCTTCAGCCCCTGAGGTCCGCTGCTCTGTCGCCCGCGAACATTTACGAGATGGGTTCTAGAGTTTCTCGCTTCGCAAATGATTCGAAAAAGGAGTACCTCCACTTCTGCGGAAGGCGGCGCCGGTGTGGCACTCGTTCTATCTGATGTTCCTGGGGGCTGGCGATCGCTGGGCTCATGCGCTCGGCCATCACCTTGGCACGGCCGCAGTGGTCCTGGTTCCCGCCCCTGAGCCAGTTGCTGAATCCGGCCCTGACCCTGATCGTGCTGAACTTCATGATCCACGCGGTTGCCCAGACGCCGAATGCGCACCCGTTTGTGGTGCTCACGGATGCGGCGGGAAATTTCCGTCCGTTCTTTTGCGGTAAGATCAGAGCTATGAAAACGTCTGATACCGAGGCTGAGACGGGCGAACACGCCGCCCCGGAGTCTCGCCCGTCCAACTTCATACGCGACATTATTCTCGATGACCTGAAGACCAATAAATACGGCGGCCGGGTGCAGACGCGCTTTCCTCCCGAGCCCAACGGATATCTGCACATCGGGCACGCCAAGGCGATCTGCCTCGACTTCGGACTCGCCGACGAATTCGGCGGGCACACGAACCTGCGTTTCGACGACACGAATCCCGAGAAGGAAGAGACCGAGTACGTCGATTCCATCATGGCCGACGTGAAGTGGCTCGGCTTCCACTGGGACGGACTCTTCTACGCCTCGGATTACTTCGACCAGCTCTATGAGTGGGCGGTGAAGCTGATCAAAGATGGCAAGGCATACGTCGACGATCTCTCGGCCGAGGAAATTCGCAAGTACCGCGGCACCCTTACCGAGCCGGGCAAGGACAGCCCGCACCGCAGTCGTTCCGTAGACGAAAATCTTGACCTGTTTCAGCGCATGAAGGCTGGAGAATTTCCCGACGGCTCGCGCGTCCTGCGGGCGAAGGTCGACATGGCTTCGCCGAATCTGAACCTGCGCGATCCGGTGATGTACCGCATCCTGCATGCCGAGCATCACCGGACGGGGAACAAGTGGTGCATCTATCCGATGTACGACTACGCCCACGGCCAGTCGGATTCGCTCGAAAAAGTCACGCACTCCATGTGTACGCTGGAGTTTGAAGATCACCGCCCGCTCTACAACTGGTTCATCCAGCAACTGGGCATCTTCCCGTCGCAGCAAATCGAGTTCGACCGGCTGAATCTGACCCATACGCTGCTGAGCAAGCGCAAGCTGCTGCAGCTGGTGCAGGAGGGACGGGTGCGTGGCTGGGACGATCCGCGCATGCCGACGCTGAGCGGCATCCGGCGCCGCGGCTACACGCCGGAGGCGATCCGTAATTTCTGCGCGTCCATCGGAGTGTCGAAGACGACTGGCTCGATCGAACTGGCCATGCTCGAACATTTCGTGCGCGAGGACTTGAATAAGCGCGCGCCCCGCGTGATGGCCGTGCTGCGCCCGCTGAAGGTCGTGATCGACAATTATCCCGAGAACCAAGTCGAGGAGATGGACGCGGTGAACAATCCCGAAGACCCGGCCGCCGGGAGCCGCAAGGTCCCGTTCTCGCGCGTGTTGTACATCGAGCAGGATGACTTTCGCGAGGTCCCGCCGCCCAAATATTTCCGCCTGACCCCAGGGCGCGAGGTTCGCCTGCGCTACGGCTACCTTGTCACCTGCACGAGCGTCGTGAAAAACGAGAAGGGCGAGGTCGTGGAGGTTCACTGCAGCTATGATCCGGCAACGCGCGGAGGAAATACGCCCGATGGCCGCAAGGTGAAGGCGACCATCCACTGGGTCTCAGCCGCGCATGCGGCCGATGCCGAGGTGCGCATCTACGAGAACCTCTTCCTGAAGGAGAACCCCAGCGACGTAGAAGAAGGCAAGGACGTTCTCGACAATCTCAACCCTCACTCGCTTGAGGTTATCTCTGACGCGAAGCTGGAACCGTCGCTGGCCAATGCTACGGCTGGGACTCGTTATCAGTTCGAGCGTCTGGGATATTTTTGCGTCGACCATGACTCAAAGCCAGGAAAGCCGGTGTTCAACCGCACGGTCGCGCTGAAGGACGCGTGGGCGAGAGTGGAGAAGAAGCAAGGTGGAAAGAGCTAGAGCGGAACTCCGCGGTGTTTATGGTTGACAAACAAATCCCACGTGTAGTCGGGGTGAGCCTTTCCCCACTCCAGAGCTCGCTCCCACGCCTCCCTTAGTCGCTCGTCTCTGGACCAATATTCGAAATACGGCCTCAGGGCTGACGTCTCAAGTGCGTGTTCCAGAAATCCCAGGGATCGAACCCTGAGTGGAAAGTGCGGCATCGATCTCGCGCCCGTAGTCCATTGGTGTCTTTCCGGCTAAGAGACGGCACTAGAAATGCGAAACCCCGAGCGTAAGTTCCACTCGGGGTAACACATCAGCCTGTCAAGCTCAATACGATTATCAAAGGGCACGAATCGGAAGTCAAGGTTACTTGAGGAGTCCGCCTGTCGGAGACTCCTCGTCAGATTCCCCTACCAAACCAGGGAATGCTGTGGACCCGACGGGATTCGAACCCGCACCTTCGCGCTTGACAGGCTGATATGCTGCCA
>JADGNP010000545.1 GCA_017883425.1 Candidatus Sulfotelmatobacter sp.
CTGCCGCTCAGGGTTTGTTCCAACAGTTGCTTTTCGGCCGTGGCCAACCGGTACTGCACCAGGGCCGCGGTCAGGGTTTTCGCCATCACTTCCTTGCTGCAGGGCTTGTTGAGGAAACGGAAGATGCTGCCCTCGTTGATGGCGTTGATGGCCATGTCAATGTCGGCGTTGCCGGTAAGCATGATGCGGATAGTGTCCGGCGATTGGGCCTTGATGCTGCTCAAAAGCTGGATGCCATCCATGCCGGGCATTCGCATGTCGGAAATCACGACCGCGTAGGGCCCGTTCTCAGCAACGAACTTCAGGGCTTGCTCTCCGCCCATGGCAGTCTCTATCAGAAACTCGCGGCTTAAACTGCGCCGATACCCGTCAAGGATGTTGCAATCATCGTCCACTAGAAGGATCTTTTCAGCCATGGTGTTTCTCTTTCTTATTTCTTATCGATTTCTTGACTCTTCGCCCTAATTCCAAACTCTTTCGTTAGAACCTCACTTGATCGTTGCTTGTTTACCTTTGTAGTTGGAGTCGCTTCCGCTTCAGTTGATAATCACTTCACCTCAAGCCTCTTGACCCCCTCCGCTCTGGCACCGCTGGCGACATACCCAATCGCGCCTTTGGTCTTGGCCACATATGCCACCACGTCCGCATCGGAGCCGACCGCCTTCGGCATCGAGCCTTTGCCCGTGAATACCAGGCTGCGATAGTAAATTTGCAGCGCGGAGTCGGACTTTCCCAGATATTCCTTAACAAACGCTTCGTGCGTCGCCCCACCCTTTTCGAGCACCGGTTCCACATGCGAGCCGTCGTTGAGCGAGCTCTGCTCTCCCAAAAAGACGCTTTTGAGTTCATCGGTGGAGATCGTGTCTGACTTCACACTCAAGTTGGCAATTATCTTGACGCTGCCGGCTTGCGCATTCCCGGCGGCGAAGGTGAGTAATCCTGCCGCAACCAAAAGGGCCTGTAAATATATCATTGCATTCTCCTTTCCCATGGCGCCCTGCCACCTTTAGAAATTGAAACCAACTTTAAGGACAAAAGCGTTGGTTGCAGGCTTGAGGCCCAGCGGGTTATCGGAGGCGTAGAATCCGTCCGGATAGGCCCCGGGGACGCCGTAACCGTCCATAAAGTGTCCCTCTACCTTGATATTCGTGAATCGGTTTAGATCGAAGCGTCCGGTGACGACTTTGTCATAGATGTGGCCAGATGGGGCGAACGGACTCCCCAAGGGAGGGATGGTGATCGAGTACCGTGAATAGTAGGAGCCGAGTTGAAACCATTTGGTAAACCGGTAGGATCCGGACACGTACACGCCACGGACATCGGTTTGGACCCTAAAGAGGCCGTTGAAAATTTGCTGGTCACGCCAGTAGCGCCGCCACTCAGAATCGAGCTCCAGTTTGCCAACGACGTACTGCCCGTAGAATTGGTTGGTCCAATCGGCGTTCGAGTGCTCCTCGTAGGGGCCCGTTGCGAAACCGGGGATGTTGATTGTTCCCTTACCCGTTATGTCCTCATTCATTCGTGAAGCGCCGATCAGCAAGCCCTTGAGCGGCGTGGCCCACCGCAGGTCCCCTCCATATTGCAGTCCGCCATAGCTCGTGAGGAGAATGGGGGCGCTCTTCAACAGGTAAGGATAGCCCCCGTACTTGCTGTCCTCGCGATGGCCGACGTAGGCCGTATAGGAAAGCGTGCCGAGGTGGTCCTTCAGACGGATATCGCCATAGACATCTCCCCCGGTGTGCGCGATGGTCGAGTCGCGGAGGTCAGTGGGATAAATGCTCTGCGGAAGCAGCGCAAAGGTGTGGAGGAAATCCAAGTCTTGCGTGTCGTTATATAGGCCCAGTGCGGTTTTGATCTTGCCGCCACGAATGGCGAACCAAGGTTTGAATTTGTAAGAGGCAAAAGCCCAATCCAGCGACGGATGCCACTTCCCCAGTTGTCCGAGGTTGCGGCCGTAGATCTGCGCTCCCGCCCGAAACTTGTCGGTGATGGGTACGGAGATGTTCGCCCCGAAGTCGGTAAAACTGGCGCTCCCGCTGCCGACACTGGTGTTCATGGTGAGCCAGTTATTTTCGTTGGTGTAGATGAACCCCTGGGACGCGAATCCGTGCACTTGAAAAGTGCGGTTGAAGAGTTTAAAGTCTTGCGCCCGCAATCCGAGTGGCGCCGCACAAAGAATCGCGATGACTACTCGTCCCCAACTTCTGGTCCACATAAAACCTCCTCAATCTTGATGCAGCTCTTCTTCAGAACCTCACTTGATCGCCAGCGTCTTGACCTTCTCGTGCTCTGTTCCTTCTGGACATATCGGCGCTTCTCTCTACCGTCTTAGCAGAGCTCAGATGTGCGTCCTCACTTTCGGTCGTGCCCTTCAAGACGCACTAGGCGTGGACACCGAGGATCATGGTGCGGACGGAGCCGCGCAGGGTTTCGGGCGGCATTGAATCGGCACAGCGTGCTCAACGAATCAGTTACTTGCGATACATCCCTGTCGGAGGTTTGAGAGTGGATCTTGCAGACAATCTGAAGTGAACCACGTCTTGTGCCGATGACTCTCGTAGCCAAGACCAAAGGCGCGATTGGCTGCGTAGCGCCGGAACAGGGGCCCACGGGGTGAAAACCCTGGAGGTCAAGGGAGCAGAGCATTGTGGTGAGCGACTTCCACACTCGGGCGTATCCAGGGCCGCAAGTCCAGCCTTCGCGGCACTAGGTTTCGCAAACCGGCATCGGCAGAGCGGGCAGTTGCGTGAGCCCGAACACGTGAATTAATTCGACATAAGAGCGCCGACCGAAAGGAATGTGAGGAATGCAAGGTGGTGACCCAAGGTCCCGGACTTCACTTTCCGGGTCGATTAAGAACAGCATCACTGTCGTTGTGCTTGGGGTGATCGGGCTACTGACGATAATGCAGTGGACTGCGAACACAGTGCGTAAACATGCCAGGATTGCATCACATTCTCTCTTCCCAGCAGCGCTCAAGAGCCAGGAAGCCAGCACTGCGTTCCAGAGAATGAACCGCGAATATAGCGATGCCGTTGTGATGCAGCAAAAAGCATCACTCGCGAGTGCCAGCCGGGACGCTGCAGCGGTAGTGTCGTCGCTCGACAGCGCCGGCACGTCGATGGAGTTCAACTCCGGGCGGCATAAACAGATTGTCTCTCTGATGCGTCGGGTTAGCGACCTGCAGATGCGGTCAAAGGTGTATTACGCGGCAGCCGCGGACATCAACGGCAATCTGCCGAGAGAGATAGAAGCAGAGTTGGCGGATTTAGGGCGTGAGAACAAGGCAGTTCAGACAGCATTGGAAACGTTGCAGAGCGACTTGGCGAGCGACTTCAGGGCCGAACTAGCCTTGATTGATAAGCTGTTAAGAATTCAGGGAATATTTGAGACCGTGCTGCTTGTCGGTGTGATTACCGCTCTGTTCTTTAGTACTCGCGCGTTGATTGACGCCACAGCTCGAATGCGGGGAGATGAGGTCTTGCGCCAGGCTCATAGGGATACCGAAGTCCTCCTGAATTCGGTTCCGTCGCTATTGATTGGACTGGACGCGAACGGTCACATTCAACAATGGAACAAAGCTGCAACGACGATTCTGGGGTGGCAGGAAGCCATCGTACCAGGCAAGACTCTGGATGAGTGTGGAGTCAAGTGGCTCACGGCTGACATAAGTGCCCGAGTCGCAGCTCGCGTCCAGGATCCATCTGCCGACCGTCTCGACGACATCAGGTTAGATAAGAATGGAATAACGCGGTTCCTCGGTCTCAATGCCATTCGACTCAATACCGATGGTGCCGCAGGGAGTCTCGTCGTCGGCGCCGATATAACCGAACGACTGATGCTTGAAGGACAGCTTCG
>JADGNP010000546.1 GCA_017883425.1 Candidatus Sulfotelmatobacter sp.
GGCTGCACCGACCAATGCTGCAAAACGTGAAAAAAGCTCTTGCCAACCCGGAGCCGTCCACACATGACCCATATGCGACATTGGCCCAACGCCGAACTGGCCTCGGCAGCACCGCCGCTTGGTGTTTAGGCGCGCTCTGGGGCGCGCCTCGCGCGCCTGCTCGTCGGTGACAGCGGACGGCCCAGTTTTGGGCGTGGTGACCGCTCCTGCGTCGGCAAAGCTCGCACTTCTATTCGGACGCCCAACCCCTGAAATAGGAGCAGAACTCTGCTTAACTGGGTATCCTTCCTGCCATTGAATGATTTGTAGAGCCCATCTCGCCTCATCCCGGTAGATTCGGCGAGCGCTTGGACATTTTGTGCACGCATGACGACCTTCAGAGCCGCCAAAACAGCTTTCAGATCATTTTTTTCAAATGTTTCAGTTAGATAAGCGGCAATGCCAGCCGGATCATTAAGTAAGTTGCCTTTTGGCATACCCCCCCCAATCCAGACCAATAGAACCTCACTGTGACCTTCGAGGCACAGTATTAGCTCCGAATCCGTATATTGTACGTCTACGATTTGAGAAATTCCTCTGGGAGCTTGATATGAAGAAGCTAGTTATCGCGCTGACCGCCCTCGCGGCATTCACCGGGTCGGCCATGGCGGCTGACATGGCTCCCCGCTACGCCAAAGCTCCGATGCCAATGCCTGTCGCGCCGAGCTGGACCGGTTTCTACATCTTCGGCGGCGCCGGCGGTGGATTGTGGGCGGCTGATCAGCACATCCAGACCACGGTAGGCGCGCTGCCCCTCACTGTCGATCAGCGTCAGGGCGGCTCCGGCTGGTTCGGTACCGTCGGCGCCGGCTACGACTGGCAAGTCAACAGCGGCTGGGTCGCCGGTATCTTCGCAGACGGTCAGTTTGGCAGCCTGAAGGGCACCATTCAGGATCCGATCGCGGGCTGGACTGCTTCCGAGAAGCTGCAGGACGCTTGGGCGGCCGGTGTGCGCGTCGGCTACCTCGTAGCGCCGAACGTCCTCTCCTACGTGAACGGCGGCTATTCCGGTTCGCACTTCTCGGGCACCAGCCTTTACAGCACGATCAGCGGCGCACCTGTGGGTGATCACACCAATTCCTTCAACCGCAACGGCTGGTTCATCGGCGGCGGTGTCGAGAACAACCTGACGATCGCCGGCCTCATCAATGCGCCCGGCTGGTTCCTCAAGACGGAATACCGCTCGGCTTTCTACAACTCGAAAGCCGTCAACGAGCTGGTCGACGGCACCAATGCATTCGTTGGGCGCGATATCAAGTTCAACACTTGGAACCAGACCATCTCGACCTCGCTGGTCTACCGCTTCAACTGGAGCGGCCCGGTCGTCGCCAAGTACTGATCAAAGCTAAATCAGCGTCTCAAAAGCCCCGGCATCGGCCGGGGTTTTTTTGTGCACGGACAGAATTTCATCGCACAAAAATTGCGGGTCTCCCGTTAGCTAGGAGACGGTCTGCCTTTCTTGCCATCCACTCGGCCTTGGCGCAGCTTTTGGCACGAAACGGTCATTGCGGGACAGCTGCCGGATGTCCGTTGTCGGGGGTGAAGCGGAAACATTTGCTCGGCGAGAGTATTTCGCCTTTTGACCCATCAGAGACATTGGCTGTGCATTGGGACAAGGGATTTGATGCCGGTTATTGCCCCTATCAAACTGCTCGTTTGAGCCGTAAGGATGGTTCGTCCAGAGCCAAGGGGCGAGTATGCGACGGCGCAAGTTCATTACGCTTCTGGGTGTAGCGGCTGCGTGGCCGATTGCAGCGAGTGCGCAGCAATCCCAGAAGCAACACCGCATCGCGTTCGTTCATTCCGGTATCCCCGCCGACCATCTAACCGAGACCAGCGGTCCGTTCTGGGTGCGGCGGTTCTACGAAACGTTACGCGGACTTGGCGAAACGGAAGGAAGCAATCTGGTTGTCGAGCGTTATTCGGCTGAGGGCCGCGCCGACCGCTTCACCACGTTGGCGGCGGAGGTCGTGGAACGCAAGCCGGATGTCATCGTTTCCAATCTCAACGATCTCGTCAAAGCGTTCACGGCGGCCACCACCACGATTCCAATCGTGGCGATTATTGCAGATCCGATCGCGTTAGGATTGGTCAGAAGCCTCGCGCGCCCTGGCGGTAACCTAACGGGCGTCAGCATCGACACCGGAACCGGGATCGTTGCCAAGCGCCTGCAAATCCTGAAGGAAGCGATGCCTTCGGCAATTAAGGTCGCTTATTTGCTGGCGAACAGCGGCACGTGGAATAGCAGCGCGGGATTGCCGGACCGCGAAGCGGCGCAGCAATTGGGGATCGCGCTGACCGGGAATTTCCTTGCCGAAGTGAATGAGGTGCAGCTACGCCGCACCTTCGCCGAGATGTCAGAACAGAAATTGGATGCTGCGATCGTTGACGAGAGCGGCACCTTTTTAGCGCAACGTTCGCTGATTGTCGAACTGGCCCAGAAGCATCGTATTCCCGTGATCTATCCCTACCGCGACTATGCGGACTCGGGCGGGTTGATGGCCTACGCGCCGGAGCTCGGCGAACTCGCCCAGCGGATGGCGAATGACGTGCACCAGATTCTCAACGGAGCCAAACCGGGGGACATCCCTTTCTATCAGCCCAACAAATTTCAGCTGATCGTCAATCTCAAGGCAGCCAAAGCGCTTGATTTCATAATCCCGCAATCGCTCATAGCGAGCGCCGACGAGGTGATAGAATGAAGCGGCGGGAATTCCTCACGCTGCTCGGCGGCGCGACGGCAGGCTGGCCGCAGGTGGCGCGCGCCCAGCAGGCGGGCAAGATTGCCAGAATAGGCTACCTTGCGAGCAATCTTACCAACCAAAGTCCGCTTGAAGCTTTCCGTCAGGGACTGCGCGTCCTTGGTTACGACGAGGGACGTAACGTCGTGATCGAATACCGGGATGCCCAAGGAAAGCTTGAGCCGCTCCCGGCCCTCGCAGTCGAACTGGTTGCGCTCAAAGTGGATGTCATTGTGGCCTCAAGCACGGCTGCTGCTCTGGCCGCCAAGCAAGCGACCACGGTTGTTCCCATCGTCTTCGCGACCGTCCCCGATCCGGTAGGGACCGGGTTGGTCACCAGCCTTGCGCGACCGGGTGGCAATATCACGGGGCTGTCCAACCTCAACGCGGACCTCGTCGGCAAGGGTCTAGAGTATCTCACGCAGGCCGTTCCGACGGCCAGGCGGGTCGCGATCCTCTGGCAGCCAGGTGCCTTCGGCGAGCACACGGAACAGGAGATGTTGAAAGCAGCGGAAGTCGCCGCACGCGCACTCGGCATCCAGCTTCAATTCGTCGAGGCGCGCAGTCCCGCCGATATCGACAAGGCCTTTTCGAATATCACCGGCGCGCGTGCGGATGCGGTAACGGTGTTCGTCAGCGGCATGCTGCTCGGTGAGCGAAGCCGTCTCGTCGACCTCGCGGCCAGTAACCGACTGCCGGTCCTCTACACATTCAGAGAGCTTGTGGATGCTGGAGGCCTTATGTCCTATGGAACGAGCTTGGCGGATTTGTTTCGGCGCGCTGCCGGCTACGTGGACAAGATCCTCAAGGGTGCCAAGCCCGCCGACCTGCCCGTTGAGCAGCCAATCAAACTTGAGCTGGTCATCAACCTAAAGACCGCACAGACACTCGGTCTCACCGTGCCGCCAATGCTCGTTGCCAGTGCCGACCAGGTGATCGAGTAGCCACGCTCTTTGCCGCGCTGCACTTCAGTCGCTATTGGCACATAGCGTCAGTTATTGCGGCGCAGCGACATGTCCGCAGTTGGGTGCAGACCGGAAGTGATCAGCACGATGCCGAAGTGACGCGATTGACCC
>JADGNP010000107.1 GCA_017883425.1 Candidatus Sulfotelmatobacter sp.
AGCGGAGACAAAGGCATCCTGCACCATATCCATCTGGCGAATCTGCTAGTACACGATATCGGTGGCGCGGAGCTGAAGAATAAGGAGAGCGGGCTAGTGGTGATCTCTCCCGGGAGTGTCGATCAGCGCTTCGACGATGTGCTGGTGGATGGCGTGACCGCCTACAACACGCAGGAATGGGTTGGCATCATGGTAGGCGGTGGCAATTTTGGGTGGCCGCCTGAGAGCACCTGGAGCACACACGTCACCATTCGTGACTCCGTCGTGCATGACGTGCAGGGAGACGGCATTGTGCTCTTCCGTGTGCGTGATGGCAGAATTGCCTCGAATGTGGCATGGAATACCGGAATGCAGCCAACAGAGAGTATAGGAACTCCCAATGCAATCTGGACATGGATGTGTCGCGACTGCGTTGTAGAACAGAATGAGGCGTTCCTGAGTGACAGCCCGGGCGTGGATGGTGGAGCCTTTGACATCGACTATGGCAATACCAATAACTCTGTTGTCGATAATTATGGGCACGATACACAGGGGTATTGCATTGCGGTCTTCGCGGCCGGGTTTGTTACGCATCACAGCGAGGTGCGGGGCAACACCTGCCTGAACAATGCGCGCAGTCCGCGAATGGCGCAGTTTCAAGGTGCCATCTTCTTGCATACATGGAATGATGGAAAGCTGGATGGGCTCGTGGTTGAAGGCAACACCGTCTATTGGAATCCTCCAGGGACTGCTCCGGCAGTACTGAACGACGCTGTTTTTCAGGACGCGAATGGAATCTTCAGGAACAATCGGATTTTTTCGACGTCGCCATGGATGATTACGAGCGACCGGTCACTTCATCTCGAGGGAAACCAGTACAGTCTTTACTCGCATGATGGCGCATTGGACGGAAGGTGGAGTTACGGAGGCCGCGTGTTCCAAAGCTTTGCGGACTATCAGGCACACAGCGGTCAGGACGCCAGAAGCAGCTTTCGCCAAGTCGCTGCGACGAATACAGACCTGGCGTTTTGGCCCGACGCCGGTGCCGCGACACCGCAGTTGGACACAACCTATCGTGAGTTGCTTTCAAAACCGCTGTTGCATCAGCAGTTGGGCGGCAAGTGGACGATGTATGCGATGCTGCCGGGGAGGATCGATGCCGACGGCCTGCTCGATGAAACGAGCCGCAAGCAATTGACCATCCTAAAGAGCCTCGCGGCGCAGTTTCGTGGCAATGGACTTCAGACCGTGATTGCGCTGCGGGGTCCAGAGAGCGCTTCGGGGAAAGGATCTCTTGGCAACGCAATCTCCGATCTCGACTTCGATACCGCCGCGTTTGTAGCTGCACCGGCCGCCGAGGGAGATACATCGGAAGAGCAGCTCCTGCTGTTCTTCTCGCCCGAGGGTCACGTGATCAAAGCCTGGCGCGGCGGTGCGGGAGCTGCCGAGCTCGGCATTGCTGTACGCCAGAAGTTGGGCAATCCTGCACACTCGCAAATCGGCGAGACCAAGTGAAAACGAATCTCATCTGATCGAGGCTCCTGGGGGGACTCGGTTTTTCCGAAGACGAGGCAAAGACACTCGGCCACCAGCGGTGCAACGTGGAAGCGCTGGTATACGTGTCATGCCAGGAAAGCGGCGAGGCAGACTGTGTCATCGAATTGTTGCGTCGTGCGGGAGCCAGAGAAGCTTCAAGCCTGGGAATGGCGAAGGCAGCGGAAGCGGCCGTCTAGCGGAAGTCGAGTCCGAACACCAACACGGTCGCTGTTTTCGTCGCGTCGGGAAATTTCTTCCCTGCTGGCTTCGCTGCCGAGACCGTACCCGTCCACGAATTGCGTTTCTGAGCTTTTCCTATCACCAACTTAGATCGCCCGATCTACCTGGTCGCACTACTGGCACTCCAGTTGCATCTCTTTCGTCAGCCAACTGTTCGGGCGTGGGGAGCATCCATCGCTGTCCCTGTCCCGGAAAGGAGGCTAGGCCGCTATGAAAACGAACCGTGTCTGGATTGAGATCGTGATACTCGGTACGGCAATCGCCTGTGCGCTCGCACTTTTGCTTGCAACTTTAGGGGCTGCCGCCGGCGTCGCCGTAGGCGAAGTAGGAACTCTGCAAGGGACGACAGCACAGCAAACCTACGAAGGCATTGTGACCTGCTCTCGCTGTGGCGCTAAGCATTCCGCCGCCCTCGGTCAAACGGCCGCAAATTGTACCCGCGCATGTGTGCGCGGCGGAGCGAACTTCGCCCTGATTGACGCTGACGTGACGTACCTCCTCGATGGCGACTTGAATGTCCTTAAAAGGCTGGCCGGACAGCGTGCCCGCATCGTGGGCGCGCGCAATGGAAGAATCATCAGGATCTCATCTGTCGCCGCGGAGAGTTAGCCGGCGACATCGAAATGCGGTATCCCGAAAATTGAAAGCTTTGCCGGAGGTTTTGGTTCAATGAAAAACTTTCTAATGCGTATTTTGCTGGCAACCGCGGTAACCCTGGTGGCATTTGCACTGGCGTCGTCCGCTCGCGCGCAACAGGCCGACGAGGACCCGGCTCCCGCGACTCCCCGTCAACCACAATCCACCGCTACGCCGCAATCGCCCCAACAGCCTGACGCCCCGGTACCCTCTTCCGGCGATGCTCAAACCCAGGAGGCGCTGGCCTTCACCGGCCACGTGGCGAAAGAACAGGGTCAGCTCGTGCTGAACGATCCAGTTACTAAAATGAGCTACCAGTTAGACGACCAGGCGAAAGCCAAGCCGTACCTCGGCAAACAGGTCAAGGTCACCGGGAAGCTTGAGATGCGGAGCAACACGATTCATATCGACAGCATCGAACCGTTGTCGTGATCGCCTAATTTCTGCCTCAGCCCGCGACGTTCCTGCCGGCGCTATCCCATTTCACTGGTCATGATGAAAAGCGGCTTCATTTCGAAGCTTTTGTAGTGGGGCCGCAGGCGGTCGATGTTGTACTGCTCTTTTACGTTCACAACTTTTTTTGAAGCAATAACGGTATCGATCGGCATGTTGTCGTAACGACCATTCCTAAGGACGACGAGTCGTCCGTGAATTTTGCCCAGGAGCAAGTCCAGGGCGAGGTTGCCATAGGCCATCGGGACGATGGAGTCAATCGCATCGGGGTCGCCGCAGCGGACCAGGTACCCGAGTTTCTGATTAATCGTGTCGATCGTTTTACCGTTGTTGTACTTCGGAGAAAGCTCCTTCAGTTTCTCGGACACCAGGTCCCCGATGCCGCCGAGTTTCTTATGGCCGAAGGCGTCAGTGGTCTCCGCCTCGAAGATCATCTCTCCACCTTGGAACATCGCTCCCTCCGAAACCAGGACAACGGAATAGCGGCTGGGGTTCTTCCGGCGGTCCGAGACCAATAATTCGGTGAGGCGCTCGATGTCGAATTTGTGCTCTGGAATCACACAGCGGTTCGCGGCTCCGGCCATGGTGGGCAGCATGGCAGTAAACCCGGCATAACGGCCGAAGACTTCGAGAACCATGAAGCGCTCGTGCGAGCCCGCGCTGGTGCGCAAGCTGTTGGTCATGGAAATGGTGCGGGTGACCGCGGTGCTGAAGCCGATGCAGTAGTCGGTGCCGGGAACATCATTGTCCATGGTCTTGGGAATGGCGACCACCTTCACGCCTTCCTGATACAGGCGCACGCCGTAGCTCAGCGTGTCGTCCCCGCCAATGGGGATGAGGTAATCGATGCCGAGCCAATCCAGGTTCTTCAGAACTTCTGCGGTCAGGTCGTTCCTCTCGGCGTTATAAGTAGACTGCAAATGAGGTGGAACGCTGGACTTCTTCACCTTGCTGGGGTTGGTGCGCGATGTGTGCAGAAACGTACCGCCAGTACGGCCGGTACGGTTGACCAGATCCTCCGACAGCGTCTGGAAATTCTCGCTGTTGTCGTAATCCTTTTCGCGGACGAGGTCGACCAGTCCAGCCCACCCCCGGCGGATGCCAATTACGTCGCAGCCCTCGCGCAGCGCGCGGATGGTTACGGCGCGGATCGCGGGGTTGAGGCCCGGCACGTCGCCGCCACCAGTGAGGATTCCGATCACGCCTTTTTTTGTTTTCACGTTTGCTCCCTTGTGTTCGCAGATGTCTTGTCACCCAGCGCCCAAATCCTGTCAGTTCGCTGGTGGCAGGCCCTTCGACTAGGCACATTCTAGCCGCTCGCGCGACGTGAGCGTCGTGCCCATCCACAATTGGGGTCAAGATTCACCGCGCGGCGCTCCCCCCGGAGACCTGAACCTGAAAGTTGCGCTACCTAGTCTCCGCAAGCGCCAACCAACATGGCGCCCTATCGCCCTGGTCACAGTCCACCTCGCGGACGATCCCTCGATTTCAAGGTACCGGGTTGCCGTCGGCGTCGATCTTGTGGACTTCGCCCAGGTTCAGTTCGCGAATGCCGGATTCCACCTTACTCATGTCTCCTACGACCACCCATACCAGATGGTCAGGCAAGATGTATTTCCTGGCGATCTCGTTGGCGCTGTCTGGCGTCAAGGCCCGCGCTTTTTGAGTGAAGGTGTTGTAGTAATCCTCCGGCAAGCCGTACTGAAGAATGTTGCCGTAGGCGCCGCTGAGCTGCTGCACGGTCTCAAAGGTGCCTGGCAGTCCGAGCGTGGTGTTGCTCTGCTCGTCCTTGAGTTCTTCCGCCGTAATCGGTTTTCCGCCCGCGATGTTCTTGTATTCCTTCACTAGTTCAACGATGGATTCCTTTGTCTTATCGGTCTGCACCGCTGAGATGCTTACATAGGGACGCTGTCCGCGGGCAGCCGGCAACACGGCGCGCACACCGTAGGACCAATGCTTGTCCTCGCGCAGGTTCATGTTGATGCGCGAGCTGAATTTTCCGCCAAAGATACCGTTTACCAGTTGCAGAGAGATGGCGTCCGGATCATTTTGTGGAGGCGCCAGTTGCGCGCCAAAAATCACGCTCTGTCCCGATCCCGGGCGGTCGATGAGATAGACCACGTCCTTTTCCGGCTCCCCCACGTGCGGCTCGGTTCTCTGCGGAACATCGCCTGGCTTCCAGGAGGCCAGGAGTTTTTCCAGCTTGGGTTTGATTTCGGCCAGTGTGGTGTCCCCAACCACCAGCAGCGTGGCATTATTGGGCTTAAACCATGTGTCGTGAAACTTAGCCAGGTCGTCGCGGGTCATCTTGCTCACGCTGGCCTCGGTGCCGGTGCCAGTGAAAGGCATCGCGTAGGGATGTCCCTTGCCATAGAGCAGAGCCGGTACGACACGCAATGCCATGGCCTGAGGCGTCACCTTCTCGCGCTGGATGCCGGCAAGACGTTCCTTTTGCAAGCGCTGGAACTCTTTCTGCGGAAACGCCGGATGCAGAATAAGGTCCGCATAAATGTCGAGCGACGGGTCCATCGTGCTCTTGAGCGTATTGAGGCTGACCAGGGAATAGTCGAGATTGGCGCCGGCATTGAAATTGGCGCTGAGGGACTCCAATTCTTCGCCAATCTTCAGCGAATCGCGCGTCGGAGTGCCTTCCTCCAGCATGCGTTGCGCAAAGCTGGCTGTACCGGTCGCGCTGGCCGGATCGGCGGAGTATCCGCTATCTACCATCAAAGTGAAGTTCACCACGGGGGCGGTATGGCGCTCCGCCAGCACAATTTTCAGCCCGTTGCTGAGCGTGGATTTCTGCAAGGGAGGCAGCTTGAGCGACATCGGGTCGCCCAGAGCGGGCTCTTTTGACCGGTCGACTTTGGCCTCAGTCTTGAACGTGGTGGGATACGGGTGCACCTCGAGGACATAGTCGCCATCACTGAGCCAGTCATTGGCGGCCTTCTTCACCGCGACAGGAGTGGCGGCCTTGATCCTCTTCAGGTAGTCCTTGTAACAATCGGGATTGCCCCTGAAGGTCTGGCAGCGCGCCAGCAGATCGCTCTTGCCGCCGAAGCCGCCGATCCGTTCCACGATGCGCGCGTACCTTCCGAGAATCTGCGTCTTGGCCAATTGCAACTCGGCGGCGCTCGGGCCGTTCTTGAGGAAGTTCTGCAATTCTTCGTTCGCGGCCTTTTCCACCTTACTCAGGTCTTCGCCGGGATTCGCCGTGAGCATGAAATCGAACTGCCCGCCGATCTCACTCGTGTCATTCGACGCGGTCGCACTGGTCGCAATCTGATCTTTGTAGACCAGGCGCTTGTAGAGGCGCGACGTTTTGCCCTGGCCGAGCACCCCCGCCGCCAAATCCAGCAGCGATTCTTCGGGTGAGCCAAATTCCGGCACGTTCCATATGCGATAGAGGCGACCCTGGGGGACACGATCCTGCACCCAGCCGCGGTGCGTGCCGGTGCGTTTCGCCACCCACACTTCCTGCTTGGCAATGGGCGGGCCCGCGGGAATGTCGCCGTAGTACTTTTCGACTTTCTCCCGCGCTACTTCCAGGGTGATATCGCCGGCGATCACCACAGTGACGTTGTTGGGACCGTAATACGTCTTGAACCACTCTTGCACGTCGTTCATGGAAGCCGCGTCAAGATCTTTCATGGAACCGATGACCGTCCATGAATATGGGTGGCCGACTGGGTAAGTGTTCTCCACGATGATCTCTTCGGTGACCCCATAGGGCTGATTCTCATCCTGTCGTTTTTCGTTTTGTACTACGCCGCGTTGCAGGTCGAGCTTCTTCTGGTCGAGCACGCCCAGCAAGTGACCCATGCGGTCGCTTTCGGCGAACAGCGCGTAGTCCAGCATGGACGTGGGCACGTTCTCAAAATAATTGGTGCGATCGTTGTTGGTGGTGCCGTTCAGGTTCGTGGCCCCGACTCGTTCCATGGCGTTTATATACGTGTGATTGAAGTCATCGCTGCCACTGAACATCAGGTGCTCGAACAGATGGGCAAAGCCGGTCTTGCCCGGCCTCTCATTCTTGGAGCCCACATGGTACCAGGTGTTCACGGCCACGATCGGGGCCTTGTGGTCCTCATGCACCAGCACGGCCAGCCCGTTGTTGAGCACAAACTTGGTGTAACGAATGTCTGGAATGGGGATGTCGACGCTGGAGACTGCAGCCGGCGCTTTGCGGGCTGGGGATGGTTGCGCCTGTGCCACGGCGGAGATCGGATTGCCGATCAGCGACGCCATGACTGCAAGCAGACTCACGCTAGATATAGTTAGGCTGTTTCTCATGATTGCCTCCAGGTACTCCAGATCAGGCCATGCGGGTCCGCAAGCCACTGTACACAAAGAACATACCTGTCGTCACCACCTCCACAGGACTCCGCGATGAATCGCGCAGACTCCCAGAGGGTGTGGCGGCTATGGGTGCCCTTCCCGCCGCCAGCTTGCCAGGTCTATTTTCAGTGAATATTTCCTGAAACGATCAGCCTGGTTTCTGCACTATCCCTATACGTGGAGGACATTGGCTTGTAAAGCGATGAGCCACAGTTCAGGAACCCAGCCTGGCAGCCACTGGCTGGGGTTCTCGTGAGTGCCGGAGTCGATCCGGGGGGAAGCGGCTCCGGCGCTTCTGAATTCAGACTTCCCCAACAGGGCGCAGGCCCTTTACGTTCGATCCAAGTTTCAGGAGTTGTTCCTCCCAGTGCAGAACGCTCGGCCCAACCCGCCCACTGTTTGCCGTCGTAGCAGTCTCTCCATTGTGAAACGCCCCGCCTCGCCCGCGCCTGCCTCGGAAAACGGCAGCGGCGGGCCACCTCCGGTGCTACACTTTCTGACACTTCAGAATGTACGGGGCAAGTACTTGCAGTTCCAGTCTTTTGACGAATCCTACCTCAGCCGCTTGCGGTCCGGAGACTTTCGCACACAAGAGCATTTTTCCGCCTATTTCGGCGCGCTGATCAAGATCAAGTTGGGCTCTCGCCTGAAGTCGCCGGAAGCGGTCGAGGATGTGCGCCAGGAGACCTTTGCCCGGTTTTTTGTGGCATTACGGGATGGGAAGATTCTTCAACCCGACCGCTTGGGGTCGTTCGTAAACTCTATCTGCAATAACGTCCTGCTGGAGCACTACAGGTCGGCTACACGCAACACTTCCTTAGACGACGAGGAAGAGAAGAATTTCCCCGCCATCCACGTCGATCTGTTGGGCGCACTCAGCGCCAGAGAAAGAGAAAAGAAGGTCCGCGAGATCCTGGAGAAGCTTTCCGAACGGGACCGGAGGCTATTGCGCGAAGTTTTCCTGGAAGAGCGGGATAAGGATC
This sequence comes from Candidatus Sulfotelmatobacter sp., assembly GCA_017883425.1. Classification (GTDB taxonomy): domain Bacteria; phylum Acidobacteriota; class Terriglobia; order Terriglobales; family Acidobacteriaceae; genus Sulfotelmatobacter. The sequence continues at coordinate 8,166 of JADGNP010000107.1, forward strand.
AAGTGTGCCGCGACTTCGGCGTCGATCGGGAATATTTGCGCGTGCTATTACACCGTGCCAAGCAAGCATTTAAGTCATCGTATCTGAAGCATTCCGGAGAGAATCCCCCAGATTTTGCTCCAGCATAAGAAACGGTGCAATGCGGCGAGGCGCTCACTTCGTTACGAGGGGGAACTAATCCATGGACCACACAGCGGTGGTTCGAGAGAGAATGACGGAAAGATACTTACTCAACGAGCTCGGTTCCGAGGTACGCGACGAGTTCGAAGAGCACTACTTTGACTGTCCGGAATGCGCACTGGATGTTCGCGCGGCCTCGCAGTTTGTGGAGCACAGCAAAGTTGTCTTGGCGGAAAGCTCCAGCCCGATTCCGGTCCGGGCGACTTCTGGCCCGGACCCCGTTCACCGCGGATGGTTTGCCTGGCTTCGTCCAGCGTTTGCCGCGCCTGCGCTGGCGCTTCTGCTGGCGGTGGCCGGGTATCAGAACTTGGTTACGTATCCGAGGTTGCAGGCGGAACTCAAGCGGCCTCAGGTTTTACCGGCCGTGTCAGTGAACGTAGGAACATGGGGCGCGGGTGGCACTCCTACTTCAATACCTGAGGGCAAGGGCCTTCTCTTGTTCGTGAGAATCCCCCCGGACGGCGCTTATGTGCGTTATACGGCGAAGTTGTATAATCCCGGCGGCAAGCTGGAAGGTTCCTTCGCGATTGCGGCGACGGCTGGCCAAGATCAGTGGCCGGTGACGGTCCCAAGGATCGATCGGGAAGCAGGAACCTATACGATGGCGGTACATGGCGTCACCAGCAGTGGGGAAACCAAAGACCTCGGGAGCACGTCGTTTCAATTACAAATTCAAAGATGAGTTGTAACCGAGCGGAGGCACACTATGGCAACTATGACGGAAACCCCAGAAGCAGCCGGCACAATAAGACCCTCCCATGACTACCATGCCGAGGCCCATGTGCTCAGCGGGCACTTGCAGCGTCCGATCGATCAGAAAATCGAACGGCAAGCGCCGGTCACATTGAACGACCGGAGGGGCGGTCACCTCACCCGCTACGCAGATGACGTCAGCATTGAGGGACTGATCTCATTCACCAAGGGCGAGACCAGGGTGTCGGGAGCCCGAAGCCTGAAAAATAACGGGTGGGTGACGCTCTCCACCTCGATCTTGGAAGGCCTGAACGTTTTCGAAATCATTGCGGCCGACCGCGTCGTGTCGCAAGTCTCCACCAATCATCCCTACAAGGATGGTCACGTGCCGCATGTGACCTTCCTGGGTACGCAGTTTAAGAACCTGCGAGTCGGCGGTTTTCCGGTCACGCTGACCCTCAATCTCGGCATCTGCGGAGACAGGCCAGGCAACGACAGGTCTTATCTGCAGGATCCCAAATTCCTGCGTGGAGTGAAAGAACAGACCGAAAGAATTACCAGGGCGGACGGCCTTCCCAAAGAGATAAAGGATCAGTACGATGAGAAGCTTGCCTACATCAACAAGCTCATCAGTACTTGCGACGCGGGCGACCAAGGCAGCCACGAGCCCATCACATGTTCCCTGGTCCAGAGCATCGGCGAGATTCCGATCCCCGGAGTGCAGACGTTCGGGCACGTTCTGGTGATTCCGGACTTTGGCAGCGTGGCCTTGGGAGAGATCGAAGTTGGCGAGAAGATGTACGAGCGCTCGGAAAGGCCGAACACTTACTTCGAGCTGACGGGCATCAAGATGAAGCTGGGGTGCGTGGGACATGGGACTCTCGCTGCCGCGACTACGGTCGCCAACGGGCACAATCACCCTTAAAGCGAACTTTCCTGCTGCTCACGCTGCTGTGGGTGACTTCGTGTGGGCGCCAGAGCCTTCCGCAGTCAGACTTCGACCATGCGTATAAGAACCTTGTACGTGGCCAGCTGGCACAGTGCCGGGACGAGGCGAGTCGCGGGTACAGTAAGTTCCTTGGTTCGAATCCGCAATGGGCCCTGAGATTCAAAATACTCGAAGCACGAGCCCTACTCGAGCAAGGGCAGTTTGATAAAGCTCTACGGATTGTTGAACGTCAACCGCCCATTTCTGACACTCCGGATCTTGTGGTCTCGGCCACGGTGGTCGCCGCAGTTGCCAAGATCCACATGCGCAGACTGCCAGAGGCCGAACAGGTCCTCAACCAGGCGCTGCAGCAATGCAACGTATCCGAAGTTGCCAGCTGCGGAGATTTGTTCCAAGCTCTCGGTATCTTAGCGGACGAGCGATCGGATTCGGCTTCCGCCCAAAAACTATACACTCGTAGTCTTTCATTCGCCCGTTCCCATGGCGACTCCTTTCTCGAGTCCAACTCGCTTCTCAACCTAGGGTACGAGTCGATCACACAGGGACGCTTCGACGAAGCCATCAGCCTCTCTGAGTCCGCCTACCGGTCCTCGAAGAAGATCGATGCGAGGGTAATTGCGCTCGTCGCTCAAGGCAACATCGGATGGGCTTGTTACAGACTTGGAGACTCTGAGAAAGCCTTGACCCTTTCTCTGGAAGCGGAAAAGACCGCCACTGAGCTTGACGATGTCTTCGATCGCGAGAACCTGCTTACCAACATCGGCTACATCTACATGGACCAGCGAGAGTTTGATCTGGCGGCGCAATCCTTTCATCAAGCGTTAGAAATTGCGAAAGACATCAAAGCGAAGCAGGATGTTTACAATGCCCTGCGAGTCCTGGCCCGCCTGGCTTTGCAGACAGGCGACCCGAGCACGGCGAACGACTACGCCGAGCAAGCCTTGACTATTGCGCGCGACAGCCGCAACCACCTGGATGAACTCTTTCCCCTTCTCGTTCAGGGACAAATCGCGGCACGGCGCGGCGATACGGCCAAAGCGCAGAGGCTTTTCGAGGCGGTCGAGCAAGATTCGGTGTGCCCCGTCTTTTTGAAATGGGATGCTCATCACTCGCTGGCCCGGCTCTATGAAGATGAGAAACAATTTTATGCAGCCGACCGCGAGTACCGTGCGGCCCTCACAACGTTCGAAGCAGCCCGTTCCGCCCTGGGGCGCGAAGATTTTCAGCTTTCGTTCCTGACCAACGCAGCTCACATTTACGACGATTACGTCCACTTTCTTGTGGTCCGGCGAAAAACGGAGGAAGCACTCCGTTGGGCCGATTACAGCCGCGCTCGAACTCTCTCGGAGGGGTTGGGCCTGCTGTCTAAGGGAGCCTCGAATGGTAACCACCCCGGACCTCCTGCGTTGAATCCCCGCGAGATTTCCCGTCGCGCCAAGGGGGTGCTTCTTTTTTACTGGCTGGGGGAGAAGCAGTCATATCTGTGGGCGATCACGCCGCAAAAGACCAGCTTGTTTCCATTGCCTCCCGGCGCGGAAATCGATTCGTTGGTGCAGCGCTATCGCAAGTCCCTCAATGGTCCGCAAGACGTTCTCGAATCCAGCGAAGACGGGCGCGCCCTCTATCGAACGCTCATCGCTCCGGCAGCGGCGCTACTGCCGAACGATGCGAAAGTGTTTATCATGCCCGACGGCAGCCTGAACAACCTGAATTTCGAGACGCTGATTGTCGCCGAGCCCAAGCCCCACTACTGGATTGAAGATGCCGAGGTTGCCAACGCCAGCTCGCTGAGGGTTCTCGCTGCGTCCTTCGTTCACGAAAGCGCCCGCGAAAAGAAACGCGCCCACCGTCTGCTTCTTATTGGCGATAGCGTCGCCCCGAGCAAGGAATATCCTGAACTGGCACGGGCAGGCGAGCAGATGACGAATGTCGCCAGACACTTTCCCGCAACGCAGGAACAGGTTTACCAGCGTGCCCAGGCGACCCCGTCAGCGTACCTCGCCAGTGGTCCCGAGAAATTTTCGCACATCCATTTTGTCGCGCACGGCACGGCCAGCCGGCTGAGTCCGCTCGATTCGGCGATTGTGCTCTCCAAAGGCACCGTCGAAACCGACTCGTTCAAGCTCTATGCTCGCGATATTGTTCAACACCGGTTGCAGGCCGACTTGGTCACGATCTCGGCGTGTTATGGCGCGGGCGAACGCGCCTATTCAGGAGAGGGTTTGGTAGGACTCGCCTGGGCTTTCCTGAGAGCCGGAGCCCACAACGTGATCGCCGGCCTCTGGGAAGTAACGGACGCATCGACCGAACAACTGATGGACCGCTTCTACGACGAACTGGATAAGGGAGCCAGCCCCGATGCGGCTTTGCGCGCGGCCAAGCTTTCGTTGCTCCATGGCAGCCAGTTCCACAATCCTTTCTACTGGGCGCCGTTTCAGCTCTACACCGGCTCGTGACGACGATCCGCTCGTTTCTGATTCCCGAAAACTGGTATAAGCTCGTAGCCAGATTTCCTGGCTTGACTAGCTTGGCCGGAGTGACGCAGTACCCACACAGTCTATGCACATTCTGCACGTAGTCGGCGCTCGTCCAAATTTCATGAAGGCTGCGCCGGTGCTGCATGCCCTGCGGACGCGGCCCGGAGTGCGGCAAACGCTCGTGCATACCGGCCAACATTACGACAAGAATCTATCGGACATCTTCTTTTCTCAGCTGGAAATTCCGGCTCCGGACGTCAATCTCGGAGTTGGGTCCGGCACGCATGCCCGCCAGACGGCGGACATCATGATCGGTTTCGAGCCTGTTTTGCTGGAGCGAAAGCCGGACATGGTACTCGTCTACGG
>JADGNP010000547.1 GCA_017883425.1 Candidatus Sulfotelmatobacter sp.
TCCTACGTCCCCAGCGCCGAGCGCGGACCCAGCGTCACCGACCAGCGCCATCGCCTGGTCGCCGCCTTCTCCGCTGAGCCACACTTTTTCCATCGTGGCCACGAATTTCTGGGCCACGTCTTCAATGACTGGAAAATTTCCACGGTCGTGAACTACGGCAGCGGACGCCCCTTCAACGCCACCGTCTCCGGCGATCCCAACCAGGACTCCAACGACCTCAACGACCGTCTCCCCGGCTACCGCCGCAACGCCTTCACCGGCCCCGACTATGCGACCGCCGACCTCCGCCTCACCCGAACCGTACGCTTCGGCGAGCGCTACAAGCTCAGACTCGTCGCCGAATCCTTCAACCTGCTCAACCGCGACAACCAGCGCGTCTCCATCACCTCCAACGGCATGGTCGCTTCCGCCACCACATTCGTGCAAAACGACGTCACGGCCAACATCGCCCCCTACCCCGGCTACTACCAGCTTCCCAATAACTTCATGAAACCCAACGCCGCCTACGCCCCAAGGCAAATCCAATTGGCGCTGAAATTTACATTCTGAATTCCCATTGCCTGGACCTGTCATATCGACCGGAGCTTGCCCTTCGAACGCAAATTGTCATTCCGACCGGAGTGGAGGAACCTGCTGTTTGCGCACTCTCCCATCGTCTCAAAATGACCCACCCCCCCTTCGCGCCCTGCCCGTTCAGATATTTCAACGCTTCCTCTTGACTTGCAGTCAAATCCTTGTAATAACTATCCGGTCCATCCGGACGGGTTTGGGGGTGTGTCAGTTTGGCAGAAGTAAGGCTTCAAGAGGGTGAATCCCTCGAGAACGCTCTGCGCCGTTTCAAGCGCAAGGTGCAACAGGAAGACATTATCAAGGAGGTCAAGCGCCACTCCTTCTACCTGAAGCCCGGCGAGAAAAAGCGTGTCAAGGCTGCTCTCGCTCGCAAGCGAGCTCGCAAGAAAACGCGCAAAGAACAGGACTAACGCGGCAAAGGGCCGCTCCTTCCCGGGGCGGCCCTGCTCAATCTGGCCCCCCACCTTGTTGAGCTGCAGCAGGGATCTTTCATACTCATCATCTTCGGCATATAAAGCACGATAGTTTGTACCCACGCCCCTCCTGGGCGCGTGGCGGGCCGAGTCCAAGGGGCGGTAAAGAGGGGGAGCAGTACACAACCTGTATTTTCGGTGAACCACCGCAGTTCTTTCCCCGCGGGTGGGCGCGCGGAAACGGGCTGAAGGGAGCCATCCTCAAATGGAATTTCAGGACAAGGTGCTGAAGTGTATCGACTGTGGGAGTGATTTTATTTTTACCGCTGGGGAACAGCTTTTCTTCCACGACAAACAATTCAAGAACGAGCCCAAGCGCTGCAAGGCTTGCAAGACCAAGCGGGTCTCCGTACTCGGCGCTCCTCCTGCGCCCGGACAGAACCAACGCTACACCAAGGTCGAGACCCAGGCCACCTGCTCGGGATGCGGAAAGCAAACCACGGTCCCTTTCCGCCCCACGCAAGGCCGTCCCGTCTTCTGCCGCGAATGCTTTCAGTCGCGAAGGACTGCCGCTTCGGCCTGATCCGGCTTAGGTGGATCCGCGGTGCCGCCGTCTCTTTGCGGCGGGAGTGTGATCCAGCGCAAATGTGGCGCGGACCTGCCCGGAGCGCAGTCGAAGGCGCCCTCGCCCGCGGCATTTGACTTTGCTTCCCCTCGGTGATGCAGAGGGTGCGTTACCATAGGGTCGTGGCTGGATATCTTGTAGAGAACTTCGGCTGCCGCGCCACTCAGGCTGACGGCGCCGCTCTCGAACGCCAGTTCGAGCAGCGCGGGATGGCACGCGCCTCTACTCCTGCAGAAGCTTCCGTGGTGGTGATGAATACCTGCACCGTTACCGCCGGCGCGGATCAGGATGCGCGCGCGGCGATCCGTCGCGTACGCCGGCAGAATCCCGACGCGCGAATCGTGGTTACCGGATGCTATGCGCAGCGCGCCCCCGAAGAGATTGCAGCGTTGCCCGGCGTCAGTCTCGTCATCGGCAACTCGCACAAGCACCAACTCGCCGAAATCGTGAGCGGCACTAGTACCGAATCAGCTAGTGAATCAGAGTGCCGCAGCGCTTCGGATTTCGGGTGGCGCAGCGCTTCCAGCGCTGCAATAAACGACGGCGCTTCACCGTTTGCTGCAAGACACGCTTTTGGGTGGCGCAGCGCTTTAAGCGCTGCGATTAACGAGCCCTCCCGCGAAGGGGCTTTAGCCCCCGAGGTACTCGCCTTCGTCCCTCTGACAGCTCTTACCGCGCCGCTCGGAAGCCGAGAGCCGGAAGCCGGAAGCCCCATCTTCGTCTCCGACATCTTCGCTCACACCGAACTGCTGGCCGCCCCCGTCTTCGATGCCGCGAACGAACGCACCCGCCCCAACCTCAAAGTCCAGGACGGCTGCGACAATCGCTGCTCCTTTTGCGTGATCCCTTACGTGCGCGGACACAGCCGATCGCTGCAGATCGACCGGATCCTCCGCGAGGTGACCGGCCTGGTCGAGTCCGGCTATCGCGAAGTCGTGATCAGCGGAATCAATCTGGGGAGATGGGGACGGGACTTGGACGTCGGACCTCAGACCGCAGACCTTAGCCAAACCCTAACCCCTGAGGTCCGAGGTCCGACGTCTGAGGTCGCTTTTCAGAACCCGACTCTCGAATCCCTTATCCGCGCAATCCTCCGCGAAACTGCACTGGAGAAACTGCGCATCTCCTCCGTCGAACCCATGGACTGGACCGACGACCTGATCTCTCTGGTCGCCTCCTCGCCGCGCATTGCCAAGCACGCGCACGTGCCCATGCAATCCGGCAGCGACGCGGTGTTGCGCCGCATGCATCGCAAATATCGTCCCTGGCACTATCGCGAGAAGATCGAGAAGATTCGCGCCACCATGCCCGCCGCAGCCATCGGCGCCGACGTCATGGTCGGATTTCCTGGTGAAACTGATGCGGAGTTCGAGGCCACGCGCCGCATGATCGAAGACTTGCCGTTCACCTACCTGCACGTTTTCACTTACTCGGCGCGTCCCGGCACTCCCGCAGCGGCGATGACGAATCAAGTCCCGGTGCACGTAGCCCGCGAGCGCAACCGCGTCTTGCGTGAGTTAGCAGCCGAGAAAAAGTTGGCGTTTATGCGCAGCTTCGTCGGCAAGACGGTGGACGCGATCACGCTGAATGTCGTAGCCAACGACGCCCACGGCGAGTTCACTGAGGCCCTCACCGACAACTACCTGAAGTTGCGTCTACGCGGACGCCACGAGCCAAACCGCTGGCAGCGTGCGCGGATTGAAGACGTGGTGGGCGGAGTACTAGTAGGAGTGGACGCTATCTCGGACTCAGAAATGCAAGCGCCTCAGGAGTCCGTCTCGTAATTTTCGCTTTCGGCGTTCTAATGATGCTGCAACTCTGGCCGGCCTCCCGGTCCCGGAGGGACCACTGACAATAGCCCACCGCTTCAGCGGCGGGTAAGCCGCCATCCCGCCCCTGTGCCGTAGGCACAACTGAACCGGGGTAGCTCACCTTTGCGGCGGGTAGCCGACCCTCGGCTTTGGTTTCGTCTCCAATAAAACAACTGTGGGTGCCCCGTCCTTGCGTTTTTTGCAAGGGCGGGTAGCAATGCCGCCGATACACGTGTGTTCGTTTCCGTTGTGTGAACAGTCCCACTCCCACCCTTCGCAAAGTGCGCGAAGATGGGCCCCGAAATCCACAGGCCCCGCACCCGCCATGTGACATCTGACCTTGCCATCCACAGGCAAGAGAGCAGAACATAGTCAAGGCGGAGGCGGTACACGTAGCTCCCGCAAAGAAGCCCGCAAGTCCTTTGTT
>JADGNP010000548.1 GCA_017883425.1 Candidatus Sulfotelmatobacter sp.
GCGTAGAAAACCAGCGCGGCATACAGGAGATTGGCTTCACTCAGAATGTTTCCGCTCTTGACCACGTTCAGAAAAGCCATGAACAGCAGGAAAGTAATTCCTAACCCCACCGTCACGACCAGCCTTGTACCGGTCGCGGGATGCTGTTCAACGTTTGCGCGCGCCATACACGTCCTCCGTAGCCGGACTCACCTTCCGGCGATCGATGTTCCTGAGATCGATGTGGCCTGCGCGTGAGCGGAGGCCACGAGTTCCGGCTTCAATTCCTTCTGAATCTGTTCCACAACGTTCTTGAACTTGTGTTCGAATGCGTCGCGATTGCGGTTCGCGGTTCCGCCGACCCACAGCACGGTGCGGCCACGCGCATCGAGCACGGGAACGACCCAGAAGCGCATGTGGACCACGTAGAAAACAAACGTCAGGCCGATGGCTATCAGCACTACTCCAGCCCAGACTGCCCACTGGCCGGGTTCGTGCGAGACCTGCAGCCCCGTGTAAAGGCCGGTCTTCAGATCCTTGGGATCGAAAGTGTAGGGGGAGGACGCATTCTCGTCGATGCCGGGAATTTCCGGCAGCCAAACGTTCACGCTGCTCTTGGCTTTCTTCGAGGTCACGATCATGTGGACCGCAGGGTTCACCACGTCCTTGCTGCGGGCGTAGACCCGGCCGTCCTGCACCACGAAATCGGGGATGAACTCCACCAGTTGCACGCTGGTGTCGGCATCGAGCGCTACGGTCTGGTTCATCGCCAGGGAGATTTCCTGTGGTGTACGCGTTGTGCCGCTCGCGGGAGTTGCATTCAGGATGAGTTGATCGAGCTTCCCGGTGCGGCCGTAGCTCGCCTGGTAGAAGCGCAGTCCCTGATAGATCAGCGGATCGTTGACCACAATCTCTTTGCGCGAGATCTCGCGTCCGCCGTCAACCACGGCGAGCTTTGACCACCAGCGCTTCGGAGTACCGTCGGCGTAGGTGTCTTCGCCGGTGCCATCGCAGCGGATTGAGAAGGGAATCGTTCGCAGAGTTCCGTCTTTCAGTTCGATCTGGTTGCTTGCCGTCCCCGGACTCAGCATCAGGAATCCGCGCCAGCCGTAGAGTGAGTCCACGATGAAGCCCAGGAAGATCAGCAGCAGGCTGGCATGAACGATGTAGACGCCCATTTCGGAGATGCGATTGCGCTCCGAGAATAAGGAGAAGCTGTCAGGGCGTACGATCCGTTCTGTTTTCAATCCCAAGTGCCGGAAGGCGCGTTCCGCGGCGCTCAACCCTAGTTCTTCATCGGCGACTGGAATCTGTGCCTGCGTCGGAAGAACCTTGCGGAAGCTTTCGTCGGGACTCTTATAAGGACGCGCGTAGTACCGCCAGGCGTTGGGGAAGCGCTGCAGCGACGCGGCGATGATGCTCAGGCTGACCAGAATCATCAAGGCGATAAACCAGCGCGTATGGAAAATGTCGGTCAGGCCCGTGACGTCGAGAAAGCGCAGCATGGCCGGCGAGTAAGCGCGCTGCATGTCGTCGGAATCGGTCATCGGACGCTGCAAGATGACCGTGCCCGCCGCCGAAAAGATGACAACCAGAATAATTAGAACGACGCCGGTCTTGATGGAACTGAGGGTCTGCCAGATTTTGCGGGGCGCGGAGCGAAGTGACGGGGCCATATCGTTTCTCTTCCTCCATCCTGCAATGCACGTTCTGCGCCAACGCTCGGAGTTCGCACTAAGCCCTGTGTGATCAGTGTCTTGAGACTGCCCTCCCGATCTCTTCAAGTCGCTCGCGTGAGCCATAACACTCATCTCTGCAAGGCCCCGATGAGAATTCACCCACTGCCGCAAGCCTGTGATTTCAATCACAAGTAGCTTGAAATCAGGCGGAACCGAGCGACTCGAAGAACCACGAACGAACGTGCGTGATTTCACCGACCGAGTGTGGCAGAAAGCCCATTCGAGGGAGCGCGAATCCGGCTTGCGAGAATTCCGGTGGACGCGGGTGTAAGTTAGAAAGGTGATTTGTTGCAATAATTTACAGTTCAATCAAGAATCTGTAGTTGTTCCACAGGAGTAAGGCGAGGATCGTGCACATGCAACGGTTGGCAATGGTCCCATCGTCTCCAAGCCGTTTTCTTACGAGCCGGAAAGTCAGCATCGGTCAGGCCCTCCCCCGCCTCCTCCAGTTGCTGGCGTTCCTTCTTGTGATCGAGGTGATGCCGGCATTGGCCAAGGAGCACCCGGTTCCTCTCGACAAGAACGTCAATTCGGCGAAGTGCCTCGAGTGCCATGAGGATAAGTCGAAGGGCAAGGCTGTCCATTCTGCGATTGCGACGGGATGTTTGAGCTGTCACGAAGTTCGGGTCAGTAAAGACATAACTCGCATCAAGCTGATTACTTCGACTCCCCAGGCTCTCTGCCTGAGTTGCCATGCCGAAAAAGATGCCGCGACTCTTAAAGGGACGGTGCATCCTCCGGCGGTGCGCGATTGCATCAAGTGTCACGACCCGCATACCAGCGACAACAAGAATCAGTTGTTGAAAGCCGAGTCGGGAGACAAGGGCCAGAATCTCTGTCTGGATTGCCACAAGCAAGGACTGAACGTCCCCGAAAAAGGTAGCCGCCATGCCGCGCTCGATATGGGATGCGACACCTGCCACACGACCCACAAGACCGGGGAAGCGGGCAAGGCCGAGTTCGACTTTCATTTGACCAAGAGCGCTCCGGCACTGTGCATTGATTGCCACGACGTCAAGGACGCAAGCCTGCAGAAGGCCCATCACGATCAGCCCTTCGCGACAGCGGACTGCACCAGTTGCCACGATCCGCACCAGTCGGCCGTCCCGAAGTTGATGCGGCAGTTCCTGCATCCGCCGTTCGCAGGCAAGTCCTGCGACCTCTGCCATGCACCCGCCAAGGACGGCAGAGTGGTGCTCACGCAGACCGATGTGAAATCACTCTGCGTGACCTGCCACAGCGACCAGGCCGAAAAGATTGACAAGGCGAAGGTGCCACATCCGGGAGCAGTCGGCGCCTGCACCGATTGCCACAATCCGCATGCCAGCCGGCAGCCGGGCCTGCCCAAGACGAACGCGGTGGACATTTGCCTGGGCTGCCATACCGACTTGGCCGAGCAAGCGAAGAAGCACGTCCTGCATCAACCCGCGTTCAAGCAGGGATGCGCGACCTGCCACGAACCCCACGGTGGCGAGAACGATCACCTGCTGCGCGCCAAGACTGCGAATGGACTCTGCCTGGAGTGCCACGGACCTGATTCGCAGCCCAAGAAACTCGAAGCGGAGCATGTGCTCGCGATTTTCAACGGAAGTGTGAAACTTCCTGAAGACTATTTCGCCAAGAATAAAGTCGTGGTGCTGCCGCTGAAGTATGGCCGCGGGCATCCGGTGGACGGCCACCCGGTCTCCGATGTGGTCGACCCGACGGACATTACCAAGACCAGGGCGCAGATCAACTGCCTGTCGTGCCACCAGCCCCATTCCTCGGCACAGCCCGATCTGCTGATCAAGGACCAGGCCAACAATCTGGCATTTTGTTCCAGTTGCCACAAAGATTTGACGCGGAGATAGTTCTCATGAGGAAAATGAATACGATGTCGGAAGCCAGCGCAAGATGGATTCGCAATCGAAGGAGCCTCGTCGCAGCGTTGATGTTGCTGAGCCTGACGCTGCTTGCGCCCCTGGCGGCGTTTGGGGACAAAAAGAAGAAGAACGCCGAGCCCAAGAAGGTTCCGGTGATCGATTACTCCAACATCGTGTGGCCGAACCCTCCGGCCATCGCCCGCATCCGCTACCAGGCGTTTTATTCGGCGCAGAGGCTTTCGCAGGTTGCAACT
>JADGNP010000549.1 GCA_017883425.1 Candidatus Sulfotelmatobacter sp.
CAAGCCGGACGGAAATCCAGGCCGCGACCCCGCTACGAGCGCGGGAATTGCACGGCGAAACGATTCAAATCGAGACGCTCTGGTCCTGCACCACCTGCACGGCCTGTGTGCGCGTCTGCCCCGTGCGCATTGATCCGCTCACCCTCATCACTGACCTGCGGCGAAACCGCGTGGGCGAAGGCGCTCTGAGCGGCACGGCCGCTACCGCCCTGCGCCGGATGCAGTCGAGCGGCAACCCGTGGGGCTTCCCGGCGGCTGAACGCGCCAACTGGTCCGAAGGCATTGGCGCACCGACGGTGAAGGAGAACCCGAACTTCGAATTGCTCTACTGGGTTGGCTGCGCTGGATCGTATGACCGCCGTGCGCAGCGTGTGGCACGGGCAGTCGTGAAGCTGCTGAAGCACGCCGGAGTGAACTTCGCCATCCTGGGCCAGGAGGAGAAATGCACCGGCGAATCCGCCCGCCGTTTGGGCGACGAATTCCTATTTCAGGAGCTGGCTAGCGCGAACATCGCCACACTAGCCAAATACAATGTCCGGCGCATTCTGACCCACTGCCCGCACTGCCTGAATTCGTTGCTTAAGGACTACGCCCAGTTCGGCGGGTACTACACGGTGGTCCACCACACGGAGTTCCTTAACCAGTTGCTCGCCGAAGGCCGACTCCCGGCCAGTGGAAGAGTGTCCCCGGGCGCGGCGATGACTTATCACGACCCATGTTATCTGGCACGCGTGAACGGTATCCACCAGGCGCCACGAGACGTCTTGAAGACGGCCTCGACGGCGGCGAACTCATCGGCAACTGACTATCGCGAAATGCCGCGCAACCGGGAGAAGACGTTTTGCTGCGGTGCGGGCGGGGGTCGTATGTGGATGGAGGAAGAACCTCAAAAGCGCGTCTGCGCTCTCCGCGCCAAAGAGGCCCTGGATACCGGGGCAAAAACGGTAGCGGTTAGCTGCCCGTTCTGCCTTACCATGCTGACCGACGGCATTGCGGCTCAAAGCGACTCGGCACAAGTCAAGGACGTGGCCGAGATCCTCGCGGAGCGGCTCAGCATCTGACGGGGATCGTCAGCAAGCCGCGTTGCTGGCGCAACAATTCTCGACACCAGCCGTCAGCTCGCGCAAACAGCTTTGCACGCGCGCACGCTCCCCGTCGCGGAACCGGTGAAACGGCTCGGCCATGAAATCGTCGCAGATTCCCAGGCAGCCCAGCGCGCACTTGATTCCCTTGATGACCGCCGAAGGGTAGTGCCCGACCTGATAAAGCGAATTGCTGATGCGCATGACTTGGGCATGAAGTTGGCGGGTATCGGAAGGCCTCAACCGCTTGTAATTCGGCAAAGTGCGGATCCGCCGGTAATCGTTCATCCCGGTTTGGGCCACCACCTCCGAAACCACGGGGTTGCCATTCAAAGTGAAATCGGTCCAGAGGGTTGCGCCGAAAAACGCGACCTCGCCAATCGTGCAGCTTTCATTTTCCAACAGGTGGACATTCGTGCCCCGAGCCATTTCTTTGAGTTCGGCGATCAACTTCTGGAGCTTTTGGCCGTAGAATTCGTGGTTGCCGAGCACGTAGATGACGGGTCGCTCAGGAAAGGTCTTCAACGCCCACTTCAAGCCGTTGCGGCCAGTGCTGACGTCACCGGCCAGGATTACGGCATCCGCCTCAACCGCCGGAGGTGCAAAGGGCTCAAATTTCAGATGCAAATCGCTAAGGATGTGAAGGCGCATGGGGTTTTGGTCAGTCGGCCCCCACTCTTACACGCCAAGCCAGTTCACTTTCCTGCTCGACGCGAATGGGCACGGGCAGAAACCGCTGGATCACATCCGCATTCGTGGTCGTGTGCAGGGAAGGCTTGGTGGTGCGGAATGAGCCACCTCCCGCCAGCACCATTGGTATCAGGAGTTGATCAGCCAGGTGTTCATCCACAGGCACGTTCGCCTCGAGCCATACCTTGGCGGCTGCCACAGCTAATTCAGCCACTTCCTCAGCGGGGCGACCACGTTCACCGAACCCGGTGAACACCTCAGTCACGTTCTCCGCTTCAATCTCCAGGACCAACGCGTTACCCGGGCCTTTCGCATGGGGGACGAGTTCCATGCCGCATTCCTCCGATCGCCATTTCAGTTCGTCGCGAACCACTGCCAGTTCGCGCTCCGCTACATCCGGCGAAAGTTTGGACAGCCAGACCCGCGCGCGTCGTCCGTGAATCGCCCCGCGCTCAGAGAGGACAAGGCGAGATAACTGCTTCACTGGTTCGATCCGAGCATGGAAACGACCGCCGCCCGCAGGGAAAAAGCCGGGTGTTCTTAGCTCGAGTTCAACGCACGGTCCCATTCGGTGAATCAACGGCATGAAACTGCGCGCGAGGAAGTCAAAAGGGGGCGCCAGCGGGTTGTGTGTTCCCCCTTCCAAGGTCAACGTGCTTGTGGCAGAGGCTGTCAGCAATGACGGCAGCACGGTTTGCAGAACCAACGTGGCGCTGCCCGCCGTGCCCACCGCGAACCGGTAGTTGCCCGGAGTCACCAGCTCTGGCCGAAACTCCAGCGTTTGCGAGTTCATGTCCGCTCCCGCAACCTCGGCGCAACCGACCGTCTTCGCCGCCTCGACTGCCGTCAGATGCTGTCTCAGCAAGCCCGGCTTCTGGCGTTTGGCCCGGATTCGCTCCATCCGGAACGGTTGGCCGGTCACCAGGGACAGCGCCAAAGACGTGCGCAGAATCTGGCCGCCGCCCTCACCTTCTGAGCCATCGATTGTGATCATCGCGTCAGTCTTCCGCCCGCTCGCCATGCGGCGCCATCTTGACCAGCTTGGGATCGAATTGGCCGAGGATAGTCACCAAGTCGTGCTGGGCGGCCATCACCTCGTGGATATTCTTATAGACCATCGGCACTTCGTCCAACCCGGCCGAAATCAGGGTCACGCCCTTCTCGCGCAAGAAGGCGTTCACTTTCTTCCACTCGAAGGTCTTGTTCGCCTGCGTGCGGCTCATGACCCGACCGGCACCATGGGAAGCTGAATTCAGGGACTCCGGATTGCCTTTGCCGCTGACCACAAACCCCGGCGAGGCCATCGACCCAGGGATGATTCCCAGCACGCCCTGACCGGCGGGTGTCGCGCCCTTACGATGAACGATTACTTCTTTTTCCACGCCGTTGATCACATGTCGCTCCTTCCAGGCGAAATTGTGGTGGTTTTCGAGATCCAGCAGCACTTCGGCTCCGAGATTAGCGGCGACATGTTTGTGGATGAGTGCGTGGTTGGCCGCGGCATATTGCCCCATCAACTCCATGGCTGCCCAGTATTCCTGGCCTTCCTGAGAATCCAGTGACAGCCACGCCAGGCGTTTCAACTCGCTCGGGAGGTCCGGGAATTGGCTGAAGGCAATCTTGCTGTAGTGGTCGCATACGGCAGCACCTGTGCCGCGGCTTCCACTGTGGGAGAGCAGTGCGACATAAGTGCCCGGGGCGAGTCCATGGATTTCCCCGTGAGCGGTGAAGAGGCCGAACTCAACGAAATGATTGCCGCTGCCGCTGGTGCCAAGCTGCGACCAGGCCCGGTCTTTGTTCTGTTTGGTAATCGGGCTGACGTTCCAATCCGCATCCAGCACCTCGTGCTGCCGGCGGTTCTTGAAGTTGGCGCCGACGCCAAAGCGCGTCTCAGCCGCGATTGCCCGGGTGAGCCGATCCTGGTGCCACTCCAGTTCACGCGCCGGAATATCCAACACGGTCATCTTCATACGGCAGGCAATATCCACGCCGACCGCATACGGAATAACGGTGTTCTCGGTCGCCAGCACCCCGCCGATGGGCAG
>JADGNP010000550.1 GCA_017883425.1 Candidatus Sulfotelmatobacter sp.
CGCAGCGTGTCGAGGGCGACCATGGGGAGCTCGGTGCCGAAGGCGTCGAGTTCGTTCTCGGTCCAGCCGCCGTTCAGGCGCATGGCGCCGGTGATGTCGTCGGGAAAGGCCTGGCGATAATCGCCTTCGCGGATGAGGATGTCGCCAATGAGACGTCCGGTGTGGACGTCGTAGACGCGCCGGCTGGCTTGGCCGCGGGCGGTGGTCAAACAGAGGAACACCTCGCCGATTCCGCCGAACTCTGCGCGGTAGTACCAGGCTTGAGGAGCGTCGATTTTGGGATGATGACGTTTGGGGCGCGTGGTCGAGGGCTTTTGATCGGCAAGCTCGTCGGCGGGATTGAAATAGAGAATGCGCTGGCAAGAATCGCAAACGACGGTCTGCTGGCCGGAACGAACTTCGTTGTAGGTCTGCGGCCGGAGCATGACGCGGCAGGCCATACACTGGTGTTCCCGGACCTCGGAAATGCCGCTGCCGCGAAACTTTGATACGCGCTCGTAATGGCGAAGCAAGTCGTCGTTGACGGCGGTGCGAATCTGATCGCGCTTGGCGCGCCACTCGGCGAGTAGCTTTTCGTCTTCGGCGGTACGCTGGCGGGCTACCTCTTTTTCTTTCTCGATTTCGGCGGCTTCGGCTTTCAGCTCGGCTTGCGCGGCCTTGACTTCCTTGTCGCGCGCGTCGGCGTTGACCATCATTTCAAGGATCTTGTCTTCGTTGGCGGCGATTTCCTTTTCGGCGAACTGGATCTCGTGCAGCAGCGCTTTGTACTGGTCGTTGGTCTTTACGTCGAGGGATTGGTCGCGATATTTGGAAATCTTGCCGCGGAGATCGTTGATGGCGGTGTCGTACTTGCGGCGGGCGGTTTCGTCGGCCTTGACGGCGGCCTGGGCCTTTTCCAGTTGCGCCTTGGTGCCTGCCAGTTTCTGCTCGATGACGGCGACGCGCTTGGGGAGTTCGGCGACCTCGTCCTGCAGACGGCGGATTTCCTTGTCGGTGTCTTGCAGTTTCAGCAGGTTTTCGATGTCAGGGAGCATTGCGTCTGTATTGATTCTAGCATGCGGTGGGGCATGGTTTGCGGGCTTGGTGAGATCGAATATCGTTGGTCCATACGAAGAGCTGAACCACAGAGGACACAGAGGAAAGAGCCCAAAACCCACCATGGTCTGCAAGTGGAGAGCCGTGCAGGCGAGGGCCGGGGCGGTGTACACTTCTTCATTCGCGCGCTGTTGATCTGCTGTTACTTCTTGCCTGTGAGGTCGCTTCGTGAAAAGACAGATTTCTTCCATCTCTTGCAGTGCTTTGCTCGCACTCATCCTCGGCGTCATCGCTGCCGCGCCGGCGGAGGCGCAGACTGCGCCCACCAAGCCGCTGACCATTGAAACGATCTATCAGACCGGAGGATTGGGGGGGCGCGGGCCCGAGACGACGGAGTGGAGCCCGGACGGGACCAAGCTCACATTCGTGCAGCGCGACGAAAAGGGAGAAAAGGGTGAGTTGTGGTACGTGGACTCGTCCACTGGCGAGAAGAAAGTGCTGGTCAGCGCGGCGAAGCTGGCGTCGCTGGACCCGGACGTGAATAAGGTGAAGAACGAGCGGGAGAAAGAGCGGCTGACCCGGTATCACGTGGCGGCGTACTTGTGGGCGCCGGATTCGAAGCACTTGATTTTCGATTCGCAGGGACAGCTCTGGCTCTATGACCTGGGAACGGAGACGGCGGTGCAGTTTACGTCCGCAAGCGATCCCAGCGGAGATCCGAAGTTCTCGCCCGACGGCGGGCACCTGGCCTATGTGCGCAAGCACAATTTGTACGTTCGTCCGGTGAGCGGCAAGAATGAAAAGGCGCTGACGAAAGATACCGGCGAGAACCTGTTCAACGGCGATATCGACTGGGTCTACGCCGAAGAATTGTTCGTGCGCAGCAATTATTTCTGGTCGCCCGACAGCAAAGAAATTGTGTTCCTGCACATGGACGAAACCAAGGTGCCGATCTATCCCATTACGGACTGGATGCCGACGCATCCCAACGTGGAAAACGAGAAATATCCCAAGGTGGGCGATCCGAATCCGGTGGTGAAGCTGGGCGTAGTGGATGCGGACAAGGGGAAGGTGCGCTGGATTTCGCTGACCAGCGATGAAGAGTCGTATATTCCGCGGTTCGGCTGGGTGCGCGAAGGAGTGATCTGGGCGGAGGTTCTGAACCGGACCGAGGACAAGATGGACCTGTATTTCGTGGACGCGAAATCAGGCAAGTCGCGGATTGTGCTGACCGAGACTACGCCCGGGGCGTGGATTGACTTCGAGCATGTGGAGGTTCGCTTCCTGAAGTCCAATGGGCATTTTCTGTGGCCGAACTGGCGCGACGGGAACATGCATCTTTATCTGTACAGCTTTGACAAGCAGAATCCGATGGCGGCGGACGCCAAGCTGGAGCGGCAACTGACCAAGGGCGACTTCGAGGTACTGGGGATTGAGGGTGTGGACGAGGCTTCCGGTACGGTGTTTTTCGCGGCAAATAAAGATGATCCGCGGCAGACGCACATTTTTTCGGTGCAGCTGGATGGCTCGGGGTTCAAGGCGATGACTACGGAAGAGGGAATACACTTTGGAAATTTCAGCGACGATGGCAAGCACTATACCCATATGTATTTTGGTCCCGAGAAGTCGCCGAGCCTGTCGCTGTGCGCAGTGGGAGGGGCTTGCAACCCAGTGTGGGAGGCGCGGAATGCCATTGCCGAATATGGGCTGCGTGCGCCGAAGCAACTGGAGTTCAAGGCGGACGATGGGACCTTGCTCTACGGGCGATTGTTGCTTCCTCCGGAGGCGCCGGCCAGCAGCAAGGTTCCGGTGATTGTGCACATCTATGGCGGCCCGGCCGCGCAGATGGTGACGAAGAGCACGCCGGATCCGTTCGACGAAATTCTGGCGCGGAAGGGCTTTGCCATCTTCGCGGTGGATAATCGCGGAACGCCGGGGAGGGATCGGAAGTTCCAGACGGCGATCCGGCATGAGTTTGGCGCCATCGAATTGAAGGATCAGTTGACCGCGCTGGATCAGTTGTTGGCGCAGTATCCGCAGCTCGACAAGGATCGCGTCGCGATCTGGGGCTGGTCGAACGGCGGATCGATGACGCTGTACGCGATGACGCATTCGGACCGCTTTCGCGCCGGCGTAGCGGTGGCTCCGGTGACCAACGAGTTGAACTACGACACGATTTACTTCGAACGCTTCATGGGGCTGCTCAAGGACGACAAGGCGGGGTACGATCAGTCGGATGTGATGAAGTACGCGGACAAGCTGCACGGGGCGCTGCTCCTGGTTCACGGAACGGGCGACGACAACGTGCACTTTCAGAACAGCATCCAGATGATTGATGCGCTGATCAAGGCGGGGAAACAGTTCCGGCTGATGATCTATCCCAACAAGACGCACAGTATTGCGGGGAAAGACGCGCGGGTGCATCTGTTCACGATGATTGCGGATCACTTTGAGCGGGAGCTGAAGTAGGGCAGTTGGCAGTTGCCAGTAGTCGGTTGCCAGCAACAGATCAGGACTGTTACGGCGGCTTCGGTGAATCCGGAGCCGCTTTATCTATGTCTGCCTGAACCTTTGCGCGGAGTTTCCTTGGAAGAGCTTTCTTTGGATGAGCTCTCTTTCGAGGAGGTGCCCTTCGACGAGCTGTCTTTGGACGAGGTATCTTTCGAACCGCTATCTGACTTGGACTTGTCGTCCTTCTTGTCTTTCGAGGAAGAATCTCCGCTGCCGGAGGATCCTGAGGACGAGGATTTCTTGGCGTAGTCGGTGACGTACCAT
>JADGNP010000551.1 GCA_017883425.1 Candidatus Sulfotelmatobacter sp.
CACGTCGCCAGCGTCGCGGGCATGCTGATGCTGATTCCGGCGGGGCTGTGGGGGCTCTCGTTGCGGCGGAATGCGGCGCCAGGGGAGGTCCAATGAACAACCAAGTTACGGACGCACGATCTGCTTTCCGAGGTGAGGAGCGATCCGCACAAAATCCGAAATGTTGAAGGTATAAATGCGGTCGCATCTAGCTTTCTCCGCGCAGCGCAATTGCAACGCGTCGTAAATAACCCCGCCACGCAACCCTGCCTTGGCTGCTCTCTCTAATGTCGCCAAGTAATCCTTTTCGGCAAGACACACTACTGCACAGCGTCCCACGATGGTTTCTGAAACGAAGCGGTAGGCCTCGGTGGGATGAACCATGGGAGTGATGGGGAGGCGAGTGAGTGTGTTGAAGGTCTCCGCCAGGCCGTGTGCGGAAACAAAGCCCTCGTGGCCCCCGGTTGTTACCTGGCGGAAAGCAACATAAGCCAGATCGTGATGAGGATGATGGGCGACGGCGAGGGACACCAAGACGGAGGTATCGAAGTACAGCCTCACTCCATGCCGCTCAAATGCTTGAGACGTTCCTCTCGGTCCTCGCGAATAGCCTTAGCGATGTCGAGTTCTCCCTGCGGAACGCCTTGATGCACCAAAATCCCGCCAATCTCCACTAAACTGGGGCCATTGCGCGCCGGGCGAAGCGCAAACTCCTGCGCCCCTTCCGTGATCTCTAACTCCGTCCCCGGCCGCAATCCGTAGCGGGCACGAAGCGGCTTGGGAAGAACGACCCGTCCGAGTTTGTCCAATTTAAGCCTCATGGGGGCATTATGCCATATCTATTTGGCAATGGCAATTGTAATTGGCAAACGCCAGGCAACAGCCACAACGATGTGGGCCCTCTGTCCACGATCGTCAGTGTTCGTGTTCTGAGCGGTTAAGACAGCTGGTCAATCTTCGCTGCCAGGATGAAGTCCGACTCGGTCAGGCCGTCCACAGCGTGCGTCCAGGTCGTGATCTCGACCTTGCCCCATCCCAGCAGGATGTCGGGGTGATGGCCCTGCTCCTCGGCCAGTTCGCCAACTCGATTCACGAAAGCCAACGCGGACTTAAAGTCGGGGAACTTGTAAGCGCGCACGAGATGATGCTCGTTGACGACGTTCCATTGGCCGGGTTCCGCCAACTGGTGATGAATTTCCGCAAGTTTGTTTCCCTTGAGCGACGGCACAGCGCCGTGGCAGGGGACGCAATTTCGGTCTGCAAGCATAGTCTTGCTCCAGATGGGAGTCCTAGAACGGGATATCTTCGTCCGTAATCGGAGAACTACCGGCTGGGGCGTGCTCCGGTTCGGGCGCGCTCTGGTCGAAGTTGTTCCCGCCCGCGGATGCCGAGGCGCCGCGCGAGCTACCAGCGTACTCGCCTCCACCGCCACCTTCGCCGCGTCCACCGAGCAGGACAAGGTCGCTGCCAATGATCTTAGTAATATACTTCTTCTGCCCGGTCTGCTTGTCGTCCCACGATTCGGTTCGTATGCGGCCCTCGATGTAAACCTTGCCGCCCTTCTTTAGATACTCACCGGCGACCTCCGCAAGTCGCTCCCAGAGTACGATGTTGTGCCACTCGGTGCGATCCTGCCACTGGCCGTCTTTGTCCTTGTAACGCTCGTTGGTTGCCAGCGAGAACGTTGCTACCGGTTTGCCTTGCTGAGTGTGCTTGATCTCGGGATCTTTGCCAAGGTTTCCGACCAGGATGACTTTGTTTACGCTTTTCATTGAGTGCAGGCTCCTTCGAGAAGCAAACTATAGCAGAAACCGGCCGCCCGTTGGCGGTGTCCCCCGTACTAAAAATATGTGATGAATCGGGGGCTGTGGAGAAAGTGGACTTTCGACGCGTAGCCCCGGAAGGGCATCTGATTTCTCGTAGAGACGCCCCGTCTCTACACAAACATTTGATACAGCATCAGGTAGACGACCACGCCCGTCACCGAGACGTAGAGCCAGAGTGGAAACGTCCAGCGCGCGATGGCCTGATGCCGGTCAAATTGCTCCCGCAAGGCGCGGGTTAGCGTAATGAGCACCATCGGCACAATGACCACGGCCAGGGTGGTGTGGGAGATCAGGATGGTGAAGTAGAGGGGCCGCGTCCATCCGGTGCCGCGGAAATGCACGGAACCGACGTGATAGTGGTAGTAAAGATACGACACCAGGAAAAGGGAAGAGGTGGCCAGCGCGGTCAACATCACCGCGCGATGCGCCGCCATCTTGCCGCGCGCGATGAGCACACGTCCTGTGACCAGCAGCACCGCGCTCGATCCGTTGAGCGTTGCATTGATCTTCGGGAAGATTGAGTAGTCGGTCATGGCAGAAGTCTAGTTCTACGGGGAACGGAGCGCCTTGGCAAGGTCAGAGGTGAGAGGGTCTCTCGTGACCTCTCGCCCCGCTTGCGTATAGAATATGGCTACGATGCCTGATGTGGGGAGCCCTCAGCCGCCAACCCCGGTGGCCACAAAAGAATCTGTCGCGCGCCCTCTGCCCGTAGTGGCGGTGTGGGCACGCGATCTCCTCGTCTCGCTCGCCATCTCTGCTTTCATCATCATCTTTCTCTACCAGCCGGTGAAGGTGGAAGGCACCAGCATGATGCCCGGCCTCGAAGACCAGGAGCGGATCTTCGTCAACAAGTTTGTCTATCGTTGGGAGGCCATCCAGCGTGGCGACATCGTTGTCTTCCGCTATCCGCGCGACACTTCGAAGAGCTACATCAAGCGCGTCATCGGTGTCGCCGGCGACCGAATCCGCATCGAGAACGGTCAGGTCTACGTAAACGGCGAGGCGCTCGACGAAGACTACGTTCCCAGCGATTACGCGGATGCCCGCTCCTATGGCGAAGTCGTGGTTCCGTCCAATAGCTTCTTCGTCCTCGGCGACCATCGGACGATGTCCAACGACAGCCGCGACTTCGGTCCCGTGAACGATCGCTTCATCTACGGAAAAGCCGTCTTCGGATATTGGCCTATGGAAAAAATGGGGCGCTTACGCTAGCCGTCAGCCATCAGGAAGATCGGCTCTACTTTGGAACATAGGTGCAGCGTGGCTGCAATGCGCATTTCCTGACGGCTGATGGCTGATGGCTGACCGCTAAAACTGCTGACACCGTCTCGCTCTCCTGCTAGAATCTCTAAAATCCACTCCCAGGAGTTCCAATGCAAGCGATCCTTGCGCTCGAAGACGGCAGAGTCTTCCGAGGCAAAGGCTACGGCGCTAAAGGCGAGTGCTCCGGCGAAGTCGTTTTTAATACTTCCATTACCGGCTACCAGGAAATTTTCACCGACCCCTCCTACGCCGGGCAGATGGTCGTCCTGACCAACCCCGAAATCGGAAACTACGGCACGAATCCGGAAGACAACGAGGCGGTGCGCCCGTACATCGAGGGGCTGATCGTGCGCGAGTTCTCGAAAGTCAGTTCCAACTGGCGCTCGCAGCAGGTGACGGACGAGTTCATGGAACAGTTCAAGATTCCGGTGCTCGCCGAGATTGACACGCGCGCTCTGGTGCGCCACCTGCGCACTTATGGCGTGATGCGCGGCGTGATCTCGACGCTCGAAGACGATACCGACAAACTCGTCGCCAAGGCGCGCGCGATCCCGAAAATGGACGGCCAGGATCTCGCCAAAGTCGTCTCCACCAACCACACCTACGTGTGGGAGACGGGCGAGCGCTCGCATTTACCCGATGAAATTGTGGGAGTGAAAGACGAGCCCGCGCGCTTCCACGTGGTTGCCTATGACTTCGGCATCAAGCAGAACATCCTGCGCAAGCTGCGCGGAGAAG
>JADGNP010000108.1 GCA_017883425.1 Candidatus Sulfotelmatobacter sp.
GGGCCTGCCAACAACGTATCAGCTACGGCCCGGCGAGCGGGATGGTACTCCCTGTTGGGAAATTTGCTTCCCGCCCGTCGCTTTCACAGCGAACAAGACGTAGTTCGCCATCTCTCCGTCGCAGAGTTCACCCTAGTTACGTTGGCTTACTACCACGCACACGAACGAAAGAGCCCCGCACTCTGTCGAGTCACGGGACGCTCCTTCCTTCGATCAGCCCTCCCCCGAAAGCTGCTCACAACGACCTTACGTTGTGCTCTGCGTTGGCGCAACGACCCGTCGTAATCCGATTTGTTACCCAAAGTCACTTATCTAGCGGCAAATCAGGCTCACTCCGAGTAGCCTTCGTCCCCATCGTCATCTTCCCCGCCGCCGTCGTGTTCCTCTTCGTCCTCTTCTTCGTCTTCGGGCTCTTCCCTTAGGAGAATATCGGTGAGTAACGAGCGATCAGAGGGGTGAGGTTCAAGGTGTTCTGGATTCATTCGGTGCATGGCCAAATGGTACGCCTCGCAGCCGATTGTCAACGACAGAGTGTAATCGACTGCTATAATGACTACGGGCGCGGTTACGTTTTTCTCCTCTTTCAGGTCTTCTGACCTAAGCCAGTCCATCAAGTCCATCTGAAGTTCTCCCAACCTTAGGCTTTTCTGCGGGCGAGTGGTTTGCGCATTTCATTTGGGTGCAGCATTCGCCAAGAAGGGTCGCTTTCATGAACGCAACCAGCATTTTCTTCGGTCTGCTCATCGTGCTGTTTACGATCCTGCTGCTCTATTGGATACGGAGGCTGAAACCGCAGTCAGCCGGGTTTTCGATCACAAAGGATGTGCCCGTCTTGCGGATTGATAACCTCTCGCCTAAACCCTCGTTGCTTGGAGTGTGGCGTCGCCAGTTTCTCAAAGCCGTAGCCGTGACGGTAAAGCAGCAGTCGCCGCCATTCTGATCATGCTCCTAGCCGTTTTCCAGAGATTGCCCGGAACTCTCTGCCTGAATCTCCCATCATCGCCGATGATGCAGGCAATCTCAGGAAGGTTCTCGATGAGGTGTGCAGGAAACTTGTCGGACTGTAAGCGTCAGAGGAAGCACACGGTTGACGGGTTGTAGTTGAGTCTGAGCTGCCAGCGCCAACACGCCGTGATCGTCTCAAGGGACCTACGCTGAGTCAATGTTGAGACATGGCGACTTCACTGGCAGATTCTCAGGCGGCTCAGCCCTGATTTCGCAGATTATTGCCATCCAGCCGTTTGTAAGAACCAGCTTTTGTTCCGGGCAGATTCCTTACTGTTAGAGCAGTTCTCGCGATGGTGTAGAGTGTGCACCCTCAGCGGCTAAAGCCGAAACCCGTTGCAGCTCCTGGCGACACGGCTGAAGCCGTGCCCTTCCCGTTCCTGCCCTCCCTATACAGCAAATCGAGAACTGCTCTAGCCCGTCATCCGGGCGCAATCCGCTGACCTTCCTCATCGGACCACATCTACGCTCTGCCGATTACAGAATCGGTGGGCGTTCTGGAACCTCGCGGGTGTGCGAGTCGCTTGATCGCTGTGCGGATGTGGAACGGTGCCTAGAAAACGAAGGATCCGGTCGCGCCCTAAGGTCAGGCCACGCAATACGATCAGTCGGTAAGTGCTGGCGACTGCGCTTCCTTTCCGATCCGAAGACTGCGTTTGCTGTCGAGCTTCGAGAGCACAGCGCTGACTTCGGTTTGACAAATTACACAGCCCACGCGATGCGCTTCCGCTATAGCTGCGATTAATTGTTGTCTGGCACCTGAGTCGTTGCCACGAGCCGCTTCCAACTGAGCCGATGAGGTGGACAGGCGAAATCTCGCCAGCCAGTCGGTTGCTCGCAGGGCACTCGCCTTTTCTACTGTGTCCCGAGCATCATCGAGTTTGCCTTGGGCAAGCAGCGCCTCAGCATGCATGGCTCGCGCTTCCATCTCATCTGCATGGCGGTTTTCGACACCGAGTTCCTCAATGGCGGACCTCACGGATGCATCGAACTGTTCTGGATGACGATCGAGAAATGCCACTCGTGCCAGCATTACGCGATCCAGTGCGGCATCGCCCTTGGCCCCGATTTCCTGATTCACATTAAGGGCCTCTTGCAAGAGTCGGCGGGCCGCGGCAAGGTCCTGCTTGCTGATTAGAGCTTTGGCTAGAGACACGCCGACGGCTGCGGATGTTGAGCGATCACCAGTCTCCTTGAACGTTGCCAGCGCCTGCCCGTAAAGGTCGATCGGGGAGTCCAATTCACCTTGGATACGCAAGACGTCCGCCAAGTTGGTCTTCGCGAGCGCCACGCCAATCTTGTCAGCCGCTGCCTGCCGGACTTCCAGCAAGTTTTCAAAGACCTTCCTGGCGCCGCGAAAGTCCCCCCGCTGGTAGAGCAGGCCGCCAAGATTGTTCATGGTCGCATACTCGTTATCTTTGTGGCCGAGCTTGCGAAAAATCTCCAACGCTTCGCGATAGAGGCCTTCGGCCTTCGCCAGGTCCCCCTCCGCCCGGTAGACTTCGCCCAAGTTGGTGAGCGCTCCGCCTAATCCATTTTCATCCCCGATCTGGCGGAAATCGGCTCTCGCCTGCTCAAGCTTGGTTCGCGCAGCGCCTAGGTCCCCCTGCTTCTGCAGAACAATGCCGAGATCATTCAGCGCAGTGGCGGTCCCGTCCCGGTCACCTGCCTGCTCGTAAATCTGCTGTGCGGTTGAATAGGCTTGTGCAGCTTCCTTGAGTTGCGATTGGTCATCGAGGGCCCATCCCTGGACCAGCCTGGCGCGCGCCAACAGCAGTCGTGCGCCCAAGGATTGGGCTTTTGCGGCAGCCTGCTCGGCCAGCGTCTGTTGCCGCTTGTAGTCGCCGCCTCGCGCCGCAATGGACGCCTCTGTGAGGTCAATGCGTGGATCAATCCCGCTCGGCGCCGGAAGGGAGCGCAGGTTAGACAGCACTCCTAACGCCTCATTGGTGTTGCCGGCAGACATTTCGGCGGCAGCGAGCTTCAGCCCGGATTCGATGTCATCCGGAAAATCCTGCCAGAGATGCCGGTAGACGCCAATGGCGCCCGCCCAGTCATGGCTCAGTTCGTAATATCGGCCCTGAATCTCCATGCGCTCATCTTCTGGAAGCCCATTCGAAAGCGAGAGCGCCTTCTGGGCCGATGCCAGTGCGCGAGAATCGTAGCCGAGCGCGGCCCAGGCATCCGCCAAGGCGGCATGACCCAGGGCGAAACCGGGTTCTATGATCAGGCTTTTTTGCAGCAGATCCGTGGCGGGAAGGTTCTCTGAAACCCGCACGTGGGCGATCCCTTCCGAATAGAGTTTTGCCGCTTCACGATTGGACGGCAGCACTGTTCGCCAGTCCACGTCGCCTTCGGGGGGAACCGTGGACCCGAGTTTCGTGCGCATTTCCCGCCCCGCCCTGGCCACCAGATCGAAAATCTCTGACTGCCTTCCGCTTACCGCGATGCTGGTGAGCGTCTCTCCCGAGATTGTCTCTTGCAGGCGAAGATCCATCCGCACCAGTCCGGAATTCTTGTCGCCAACGGCCATGTAAGAACCTGCGATCACGTAGTCACTGCCCAGTCGCGCGCGCAGGTTCCGCAACGTGTCGCGCGCGTAGCTGTCATTTTCCTTCAGGCCGAGGTCTTGCTTGGTGCGAGCTACGATTTCCTCCGGAATAATCCTGGTCTTGTCGCCACCGGCGAGTTCGGTCGAGAGCATTTGCGTGATGGCCGTGGAAAGCCATGCGTCGTGCTCATGCGAAGAGAGATTCCTGAATCCGAGCACTGCAATGGAGGAGCGGAGGGTCAGAT
Source organism: Candidatus Sulfotelmatobacter sp. (assembly GCA_017883425.1). GTDB lineage: Bacteria > Acidobacteriota > Terriglobia > Terriglobales > Acidobacteriaceae > Sulfotelmatobacter. Next base: position 3,802 of record JADGNP010000108.1, read on the forward strand.
TTTTTCTGGGTGGATTTCCCGCTGCCGACGTGCGGACCCGGTGACCGGCTCGACTCGCGGCAAAAAAGACGACGGCAACTACCACCACACTAGCGGCGACCGCCACTTCCCATTTCCAGCGATTTGAGCGCGCAACGGAAACCGAATTCTCAGGCCGGAAACTCTCCACCGGTCCCTGCGCTGCTAGATTTGACGGCGCTGCCAAAAGAGCGTGCTCCGCCATATCTGACGCGGGATCCACGGTCGGTGCAGGTTCCTGCTCGATGACACCGATGAATCGATACCCTTTGCGCGGGTACGTCTCTATGTAGCGCGGTTGTTGGGGATCTTCATTTAGCGCCCGGCGCAGCTTCTTGACCGCGCTGTTCAAGCTTCGTTCAAAGTCGACAAAGACGTCGTCCGTCCAGAGCCGCAAGCGCAGTTCTTCGCGGGTCACCAGTTCACCGGGACGCTCCAGGAGATACAGAAGTACTTCGAGAGGCTGGCCTGAGAGCTTGATCCTCAGGTTATGTTTCCGCAGTTCCCCGGTTTGGCGATCCAGAATATAGGGCCCGAAACGCACCGGATTCCGCGGAGACCCGTCGAGTTGGGAGTCGTCCGCTTGCACAGGTTTTTCAGCCTAAGGGGAGGGCACACGCGGTTCAAGCCCCACCCCAGATCTAGTCTACTGAGGTCCAGCCTTAGAAATGTCAAAAAAATGTCAACACGACCGACGAGCCTGTTTCTCTCTCGCTGGTCACACGCCGCCGTGCCTCGGTCGTTCCCTTCGAAATCACGTGGAATCCGTTAGTTACGTGGTCACATTCGTTTCACAAAGCTTTCGCTTGCGAGTTGACCGGAACTGCCATGTAATCCGTCGCAGCCAGCCCACGAGTCGCCAGCGGAGGAAGTCATCTCAAACGAAGCCACAAAACGATGGATTCGGCGTTCCTTCGGCGTTGTCCTTGGGGTCTCATTCGCGCTGAAAGTGCCCCTGGTAAACGCCGGCCAAACGCAACCGCCGCCGACTCCTGGCGCAGGCCAAGGAGAGGAGCCGGTTGGCACTTCGATCAGTTTTGAACCCAACCTGGGCCAGGCGGAGCAGCAGGTCAAGTTTATGGCGCGCGGCCCCGGCTACATCCTCTCCCTCACTCAGCAAGGGGCGGTCCTTTCGTTTGAACAGCCTGAGTCTCGTGAGGGTTCGGAAGTATTCCATTCGCTTGCCGTGAAATTTGTGGGCGCGAACGTCCTGCCCAAACTCGCAGCGAAGGACGAACTGACCACTAAGAGCAGCTACTTCCTGGGAGCCGACCCGAAGAAGTGGCGGACCGGCATTCCCAATTACGCGCGCGTCACCATTGAGAACGTCTATCCCGGAATCGATGTCATGTACCGCGGAACGCACGGGCGACTGCAATGCAGCTTTCTTGTCGCCCCGGGTGCAAAACCGAGCCGGATCACGATGGCGATCTCGGGAGCCAACAATCCCCGGCTGGATCCCGAAGGAAATCTGATCCTGCGTTCGGGGAAAACCGAACTCCGGTTGTATAAGCCAACGGCTTACCAGGACGGCGGCACGAACAAACGGTTGGTGAGCGCGCGATACCTCGTGTGCCGCGGCCGAATCAAGTTTGCGTTGAACGATTACGACCGAACCAAGCCGTTAGTCATTGATCCTGTCCTGGGCTATGCGGCGTATCTAACAACGCTGGATGCGGCGTTGAATCCACCGCGTCCTTTCAAGAACCGTGATTGAGTCTGTGGAGAATCCATGACCTCGCGACTGAATATCTCTTTGCCAATGGCACTCACGCTATGGATTCTGCTTCTCAGCGGAGTCTCGCCAGCGCAGTCTTCGTCAACTTTCAGTCTTGGAGACCGGATCTCCTGCCGGACTGCCATCGAGCAGGTGTATTGGCGGCACCGTACCGGAACTCGGGGCGATGCAGCCTCGAAGATCTCGTTCGAGGAATCCGTGCCGCCAAGCGTAATTCAGCGAAATGCGGAAGACACCGTGTTGAAATCCGCCGCGCTGGAACGTTTCTGGGGTGTCACCATCACCGACTCCCAACTGCAGGCGGAACTGGACCGCATGGCAAAGAACTCAAAAGCACCCGACGTATTGGCGGAGTTGTTGGCCGCGCTCGATAACGATCCTCAGAAGGCCGCCGAATGTCTGGCTCGTCCTTTGCTCGTGGATCGTTTGATTCAGACCTACTACCGCAGTGACGAGCGTTTTCACGGCGCTCTGAAATCACGCGCCCAGTCCGAACTCGCGGCCGGCTCTCTGCGCAATTCCAGCGGGCAATACCGCGAGGTCGAGTGGAACCGGGGCCGGGATTCAGTTGCCAAGCCTGGCGTGATTCAACTGGAGAGCAGCGCGTTTGAGGAGCGCGTGCGCGACCTGAAACGCTCTCTGGGAGGCGCGTCGGGAAACATTGTCCCCGGCCGGGTTAGCAGGCTGCAGGAAGATTCGGGCCGCTTTTACGCGGTTTCGGTCATCGCGCTCGACAATTCGCGGGTGCGCGTCGCCAGCGTAGAGTGGCCGAAAATTTCATTCGACGCCTGGTGGGCTGAGACCCGGCAGCAGCTTCCCATGACTCTCAGTGCTGCCGGCTACAGCTACACCCTCCCCCTGGTCGCTCCCAATGCCAACTGCCGCGACGACAGTTGGAAACCCACGCTGCAGTTGCTGGATCCGCGCTACTGGCACACCGCGGTTTGGACCGGAACCGAAATGATCGTCTGGGGCGGCATGCAAAGCGTGGGCACGGAATACAACGACGGCAGCCGCTATAACCCGGCCACCGACACCTGGACCCCAGTTGCTTCCCTGGGCGCTCCCTCGGCGCGATCAAACCATGTTGCGGTCTGGACCGGCAAGGAAATGGTCATCTTTGGAGGCACGGGTGATAACACGGGTGGCCGCTACAATCCCGCGACCGACACTTGGAGGCCCACCAGTACTATCGGAGCGCCGGTGGGACAGTCGAGTGCGGTGGTCGCGTGGACCGGTAAAGAAATGCTGGTGTGGGGTGGCTACCAGGGCACCTTTGGCACCTCCAACAGTGGCGCACGCTACAACCCCACAACGAACACCTGGACTCCGATGGCCCAATCTCCTCTGGCCGGGCGCGCCCAGCACTCTGCGGTGTGGACAGGCACAGAGTTCATTATCTGGGGTGGCTACGACGGCTTTATCGGTCAGATGTACGGCGATGGCGCCCGCTACAACCCGGCGACCAACACCTGGAAGCTTACAAAGCCGTCAGGCGCTCCGAATGCGCGTTTCTGGCACACCGCAGTGTGGACGGGGAGCGAGATGATCGTCTGGGGCGGTGAGAACTACCCCACCTACGACCTGAGCGGTGGCCGCTACAACCCCGCCACCGACACCTGGACACCGACCAGCCTGGTGAATCCACCTTCGCTTCGCTGGATGCACGCGGCGGTGTGGACGGGGACGGAGATGATCATTCAAGGCGGCACTCCAGGAAATCCGGTTGGCGGCCGTTACAATCCGGCAACCGACACCTGGAAGGCCACCAGTCCGACGAATGCAGCAAACAACGGACAAGGGATTACCGCAGTCTGGACGCGTAAGGAGATAATCCTCTGGGGCGGACTCGACGACAACTTCTTATTTCACTATGACGGCGGGCGCTATAACCCTGCCAAGGACAGGTGGCTCCGCACCGGCACCATGAACGTTCCCCAGGCGCGCAGCTTCCATTCAGGCGTGTGGACGGGCAGCGAGATGATCATCTGGGGTGGAATTGGCGATACCGTTCTCAGCGACGGTGGCCGCTACGATCCGGTCACCGATAACTGGAAGATGATCAGCAACGTCAGCGCTCCGCTTGGGGGCGGGGATGGCCAGGGTGTGTGGTCTGGCAGCGAAGCCATCTTCTGGGTTGGGAGCAACCCCGGCGGGCGCTACAACCCGGTCACCGATTCCTGGAAGCTCATGTCAATCGTCAATGCTCCCAGCGAACGCCTCGGCCACACCACGGTGTGGACGGGCACGGAGTTGATCGTTTTCGGCGGGATCGGTACGGATTCCATCGCTAAGCGGTACAACCCCGCTAACGACACTTGGACAAACGCTACGGCCGCGAAAGCTCCCGGCCCTCGCGATCACCACGGCGCGGTCTGGACAGGCACGGAGATGATCATCTGGGGCGGCTTCATCAACGATGGGATTACTCCCACCGGAGGCCGCTACAATCCCGCCACGGACACCTGGAGACCCACCAACCTCACCAGTTCTCCTCCTACTCGCATGTTCCCGATCGGCGTGTGGACCGGAACGGAAGCCATTTTCTGGGGCGGCTACGATTGGCTTTATTACCAGTACTACAACGACGGCGGACGCTACAACCCGCAGACCGACACCTGGACAAAAACCAGCTTGCTGAAGGCGCCCAGTCCCCGCGCTGCTCAAGGGGTCTGGACCGGCCAGGAAATGCTGCTGTGGGGCGGAGCTGATGATTCCAGCGGCGGCCGCTACAATTCCGCCACTGACTCCTGGAAGAGTACGACGCTGGTCAACGTCCCGGCGGTGCGCTTCGGGGGGCGCTGGTCCACGGTGTGGACCGGCAATCAGATGATCATCTGGGGAGGTTACGTTGAGACGCAGCAGGGCAGCCTCTACTGCGCCTCGGGCACGCCGAACGCGGCGCCGGTAGCTTCCGACGACAGCTATACGGCACTTGCCAACCAGCAACTTGTGGTCGGGTTGAAATCCGGCGTCCTGCTCAACGACACCGACGCCAACGGTGACCCGCTCACGGCCAAGGGCGTGAGCAAGCCGGCACACGGCACCCTTCAGTTCAACTCGAATGGCTCCTTCACCTACAAGCCGACCGCCGGCTATGTGGGCCCGGACAGCTTTACCTACCAGGCAAGAGACGGCCTGGCCAGCAGCAACATTGCAACTGTACAGATCACCGTGCAGTGAGAAGTCAGCTAGGGGCGGTCGGGACACTGGCAAGCAACAAAAACGCGGCGCGCGTTCCCGCGAACGTCACCATATTGGAGGGGGCAACGTCTGCAACTTTCCCAGTGAAAACAAAGGTCGTCTTGGGGAGGAAAATCGCAACGATTTCCGCTTCCTACGGTGGCGTAACGAAAACGGCCAAGCTTACTGTAACGCCATAGAAGGCGCGGTTCGCGGAGGGATCCTTCGTGAAAACGATGGAATGGCGAGACCTGCTAACAGCTCGGATATCGGGGCGCAACTGCGCCACAGTAGATCTTCTTCCTGCTGGCCACTGTGAATATCACGGTGCAATAAAAGCGCAGGACGGGTTGTTAACTGGGAATAAAGTCCAAAGTGCAGAAGGAGAAAATGTATGAAGAAGATGAAGGGAATTTCAGCCGCTTTATTGGCTATCGCCTTTGCTCTCGTCGGACCGTGCACGGTTCTGGCAGAGAGCCCCACCGACGGCGTCCTCGGGAGTCCCGAGGCGGCCGCATCGATCGTCTACGCGCCGGACTTCGTATCGGCAGTCGCGTACGGCGTTGCGATGAACGACGCGGGCGATATCGTCGGAACCTCCTATAGAAACACCGGGTGCGGCCCTTTCTGCCTGCCGCCGATCGATACGGTGGTTTGGAAGGCCGGCGTTCGGGTCGTCCTGCCCTCCCTGCCAGGCTTCACGGGCACGGCCGTCACCGGCATCAACAATCTGGGCTGGATCTCGGGTTACGCAGGCTCATTCGATTTTCCCGAGGCCGTGGTGTGGAAGCCGAATGGCAGTACCTACACCGTCATTGACCTGGGCACCCTGCCAGGCACCAATATGCTTTCCGCAGCCACGGCAATTGACGACCTGGGGCGAGTGGTCGGCTGGTCTTCACCCTCCAACTTACCTCCAGCTGGGGCGTTCATGTGGACCGAGGCCGGCGGCATGGTCGACCTCTCCAAGCAGGGCTTCCCGTCGGAGACCCCGCTCGGGATCAGCCGCGGTGGGACGGTGGCCACGTCCAGCCACTGGTATCACTTGGGCGACCTCGCAAGCGTGACCGCCTTGGCCCCCGTCCCCCCGGGTGGCTGGTTTGGGTTTGGCGGCCCCGTTGCCATCAATGACGCGGGAGACCAGGCCCGTTTCCTGTCAATAGGCACAGAGCATCCCTTTTCTTACGTGTTCCGGTACCACCACGAGGGGACAGGGACGTGGCAGCAGATTGATTTCACGGGCACCGGGCCGCAATCGCCCGGTGGGATAGGCTCGATCAACGACGCCCAGGACATAACGAACACGGTTTCGGGCGCCGCGCAGATCGCCTACGGGCCGGACGGACTCAACCAGTCGCTGGACGCCTTGTTCTCACCCGCTTACAACAGCCCCGTCATTGCCGGGGGACCGATGAACGCATCGGGCCAGATCCTGGGCCAGATTTGGGTGGGCCTGGCGGGAAGGCTGGTGCGGCTCACGCCGGCTAGCACCTGCGGGACCTCCTGCATCAAGGTGAGCAAGCTGTTAGTCCAGGCCAAGTTCCATCAGGACCCGAACGATCCGGGCCATTGCACCCCCGGCAACACGAAGGAGTACAACCAGGTCCAGGCGAGAGCGACCGTCACCAGTGAGACTGGCGCGAGGCTGAGCGGAGTCCTCGTCAGAGGTCGGTTCATGGACGAGTATTGGACGAATGCGCGCGTATCGGGCACCACGAACTCCCAGGGAATAGTGCAGTTTAACTTCAAGGGGCCCTGCGGGGTGGGGACGGAAGCATTCATCGTGGAGAACGCGACCAAGGCTCCGCTGGTCTTCGACAAGACGGTGGGCGTGCTCGCGGGTTCTGCGCTCCCACAGTTTTAGCGAAGACTCATCTACAAATCGGCCAAAGGATTCGGAGGCCTGGATAGCTTCACGTAACAGGCCAACGACGGCTTGGCCAACAGCAACGTGGCCACGGTGAATATCACAGTGCAGTAGGAGCATGGATTTGGAAAGACATTCAGGAAAACCCCTACAAGAATCGAGGCAACGGGTTATGTGCGAGTCGAAAGTTTCCAGGATTCTGGCCGTAGCTGTGCTGATTGGCGGCGCGTGCGCATCCGCACAGACGCTCACAACTCTATACAGTTTTGGTTCCAATACACGCGATGGAGTCGATCCGCAAGCCGGCGTCGTCTTCGACGCATCTGGCAACCTCTACGGAACGACTGCCGTTGGAGGCATTGGGGGCGCCAACGGCATCCTTTTCCAATTGTCGCCGCCCGCAGAACCGGGAGGCTCGTGGTCTGAGAACACGCTCCGCAAATTCCAAGGAAAACCAGATGGAAAGATTCCGGAGAGCCGCGTGGTCGTGACCTCGACGGGCCAGATTTTCGGAACGACCTGGGGCGGCGGCGCAAAAGATATGGGAACCGTATTCACAGCCTTCCCACCAGCGGTGGCTGGCGGCTCCTGGACCGAAAAGCCGATCTATAGCTTCGGGGTATTTCAGAGCGATGGCGTAAACCCTAATGCCGGCGTGTTGGCCGCGAATGGGATTCTTTACGGCGTGACCTTTGGCGGTGGCGCAAATGGCAAAGGAACAGTCTTCCAACTGACGCGCCGGTCCGACCACGATAACACTTGGACTGAAACGATCCTGTACAGTTTTACCGCCTCCGGCGATGCCGCGTTTCCCTCGAGCGAGTTGGTCATGGATAAGAAGGGCAATCTCTTCGGGACCACCACGCTCGGCGGCGTCAATAATCTGGGAGCCGTGTATGAAGTGTCGCCGCCCACCAGCTCCGGGAATCCCTGGACCGAGACTGTCATATTTTCGTTCAACGGAACGAACGGAACTCTACCCGCGGGCCGTTTGTTGCTTGACGCCAGCGGCGTTCTCTACGGAACCACCGACGGAGGCGGCACAGGCGGTGAAGGCACGGTGTTCAAACTTACTCCCCCGGCAAACTCCGGCGCCGCCTGGACTGAAGATGTGCTGTACAGCTTCTCCGGCGGCCGCGACGGCAGCAATCCTGCGGCCGGCGTCGTGATGGACAAGAACGGAAAACTCTACGGCACCGCACAGCACGGCGGCACTGGCGACCCCAAAGTCGGCGGTGTCGTATTTGAACTCGATCCTCCGTCGGTAGCGGGCGGTGCGTGGACCGAGACCGTTCTTCACTCGTTCAGCGGCGCCGACGGCTTTCTACCCATATGCACCTTGACGCTTAGGAAGGACGGAATCTATGGCACTACCGCGCAGGGGGGACTGTTTGGAACCGGAACCGTTTTCGTATTGACGCGGTGACCGTTCGCTGAAAATTCCCATTGGGGGCTGAAACGGCAGAGACAACGAGCACTCTGCACCGAATCGTGAAGCGAGGTCATATGACAAATCCAAAGACAAGGCACATCAGTTTCATCCTTTTCTTCGTAGCAGTTGGCTTTTTGGCAACTGAACACGCATACGCTGCGTGCAATCAGCCTCCAATCCCGACTGCTGGACAGACTGTGACTTGGACGAAAGCAAAGAGTCCTTTCCAGATCTGCACTGATCTCACCATTCCAAAAGGTGGCAAGGTCATCGTTGAGCCTGGCGTGCGGGTCGATTTTCAGGCGCATACCCTCACCGTTTCCGGCTCAATCAGCGCCCAAGGTCAAGCCACAAGCCACATCACCTTCACTGCCCAGGATGTCTTTCCGCCTGCCATAACGATGCAGGACGGAACGCTCACGATGGCATTCGCCGACGTGACCGGCCAAATTCGTGGCGGACCGGGAAAGATGACTATTTCGGATTCAACCTTTACGGGTCCGAATGGTCTCATCTTGACTCTGGATATTCTTCTTCCCAGCTTTCCCCCAGTCGTCAAACTCACGCGCTGCAGTTTCGTAAACAGTTCGTTAACGATCACCGACACCTACCTGGCTCTGACCGATTCGACCTTTACGAACTCGGCGGTGCA
>JADGNP010000552.1 GCA_017883425.1 Candidatus Sulfotelmatobacter sp.
ACAAGTGTCGAGCTTCGCTCGACAGACAGCCGAGGGCGGCTGTCCCCACATGGGTCACTCTCCGATCCGGCCACGCAGCACCGTGATCGACGCTTTCGGAAGCTGGTAAAGCGCTTCCGCGCCTCCGTTCACACTCGACTTCGAGGGCGGACCGTCCGGGTCCGCATGTCCGCTTGCTCCCTCCCGGTGCCACTGATATTCGTTGGGACCGAAGGTGATTCGGTCTACCTGGCCTGAGAAGGAGCGATCGTGTTTGCCGCCCGCGCCGGCGAACGCAACTTTCACCGCGTGATCGTTGTACTGGTCCCGGTTGACCAGCATTACCGACCACTGCCCGTCTGGCCGTTCCACGGCGTAGGCCGTGACCAGCACATTTCCGGCGGCATCGTTGAGGTCGCTCGCGGCCTTGAACTGCTTGTGGGGCGCGTCGATGGGCTGCACCCACTCCTTCGTGATGACTTGCGCCGCGAGATATTGCGGGGGATAGCCCAGTACTTTATAGTCCGCGTCGATCAACAAAAAATTCCCGAAGCCGCCAGAGTTTCCCGGGTACGGCATGTAATGGAAATAGTAAGTCGCGCCGGCGCCTTCGCTCATCATGGTGCCGACGTAGTCCGCGAGCCACAGCCCGCTCTTCACGGTCGATGGAGGCGCACCGCCGCCGATGTTTCCCTCGGTCATGAAGAAAGGAATATTCGGCGGCAAGCCGTTGTCTTTCCAGACTTGCACGATGTGGCTGACATAACCCGGCTCGGGATAGAGATCGGCCCATGAGTAAGTGGGGTGATCTTGATAGGGATAGTGTTCGAAGGAGAAGAACGTGAAGTCGCTGAGGCGGCCATGCGCTTTCAGATAATCGACGAAGCGGCCCAGCCATGAAACTTTTCCGTTTGCATCGGGCCAGACCTCGACATCGCCAAACGTTCCCTCGAACGCCGGGCCTCCCAGTTTTGCCTCAGGAACGAGCTTGTGGATCGCGGTGGCAAACTGCAGATACAGAGCGCCGTAGTCTTCGGGGAGCATGTGCTGTCCATCGGCCTCTTCGCCCATCTCGATCCAGGAAATCGGATAGTGGCGCTTGTAGAGATAGGCGATCTCGTTGGCTGCATCCTCGGGCGTGGCATAGAGCATCGCAATTGGGACCATCGTCGGAAGACCGCGCGTGACTCCGCAGGTGAAGAAGAAATCGAATCCCACCTGGTCTCCGCGGGATTCGTCCAGATCGGAAGCCGCGGTCCATGGATCGACTGAGGACGGCCAAGTCACGGTCTGGTCGCGGCTGGGAAAATGCGTGACGTAGTCGTTGAAGGCGCCGTCGGGCGAGAGTGCTCCGAGGTAGAGTTCGTTGATGGCGTATCCCACGCAATTGCGCTTGTCGGCTGAGCCGTGAGTGTCGCAGGTGTTGGACGATTCGGTCATCCAGATGCGGATGTAGCGGACAGGAATCATCCAGGAAACAAGCTTCAGCGTGACCGTTCCGCCCTTGCCTTCGGTGATGTTTCCCAGCGGAAAGGTCTGCCAGGCGCCTTTGGTTGTGCCTTCGTAGAAGGGCTCGAGCTCACCGGTCCAGAATTGCACCGAGTAGCGCTTCGCGTAGGGATCAGCCCAAGCGATCCGGATGGCGTTCACGTCAATCTTGTTGCCCAAGTCAATCATCACCCATTGCGGATGCAGCGAGTCATCTTCGCCGGTGAAGGCCTTGGTCAAGTAAGGATTACTCTTCCAGTACGACTTGGGATCGCCGTCGGTCAGGCGCGACCAGCCATTTCCGTCGCCGCGGCTGAAGCCGCGATGAGGCAGCGGGTAGGCCCATGAGCTATGAATTTCTCCGGCCGGCTCGGCGTTGCCGGCGAAGTAGCCTTCCTGCTTGTCGGCATTGCTCCATTTTCCCGCGGGATTCCAATGCCAGGCCTCCACCATCAGCTCGGTGTTCTGGCGATAGGTGACCGTCTGCCATCCTGCGCCCAGGATTTCTTTCAGCAGCGGATCTTTCAGCAATTTGTCAGGCGTGCCGGTGCGCAGGCGGTCGATGGCGGCACCCAGAGAGCGGACGGGACTGAACGTGTTGGCCACATGCGCAGGGTCGGCATCGACGACGACCTTCTGCGCCGTAGCCAAGCTTACAGATAGCAGAAGAAGGCTCACCACAACTAAAGCTGCAAGAAGACGGTGCCCGACATGCAACGCCATTGATGCCTCCGTGATTTCAGCCAGCGGCTGGAACTTTGCCACGCTTAGTGAATCGATTTAAGACTGGAAAAAGTCCGCAAACAGCATACACCGAACTCTGCTTCCGTTCTGTTGAAAAGGCTCCGTGCGTTGGCCCGTTGACCGCTCTCCCGCGCCCCTGCTACCGTCATATGTTTGCCCTCTCGCACGCAGCCTGTTCTGCGTGGCGGCAAAATTAACGGATTCGATGGTCACGGATCTGGGCCCAGTTCATCGCAATGGAGACTTTTTATGCCTGCCATCAAATTTCGCGGTGTCGATTTCATCCAGTACGATTCCCTGCTGACCGACGAAGAGCGACTCGTCCGCGACACCACGCGCCAGTTCATTGAAGACAATCTCATCCCCATCATCGAGGAATGTAACCGCGCCGGGCGCTTCCCGCGCGAACTGGTCAAGCCCATGGCTGACCTCGGCTTTTTCGGCGCGTCGCTGAAAGGTTACGGCTGCGCCGGAATGGGCAACGTGGAATACGGCCTGATGACACAGGAACTCGAGCGTGGCGACTCGGGAGTGCGCAGCTTTGTGAGCGTGCAGTCGGGGCTGTGCATGTATCCGATTTACGAATTCGGCAGCGACGAGCAGAAGCAGACCTGGCTGCCCCCAATGCAAAAGGGTGAAAAACTCGGCTGCTTCGGCTTGACTGAGCCCGACTTCGGGTCGAACCCCGGCGGCATGCGCACCCGCGCTAAGAAAGTCGGCAACGAATATGTGATCAACGGCGAGAAGATGTGGATCACCTCGGGCACGATCGCCGATGTCGCCATCATCTGGGCCAAGGTCGAAGACGAGAAAGACCGCATCCGCGGCTTCCTGGTCGAAACCGACCGCCCCGGCTTCAAGGCCGACGACATTCACGGCAAGTGGTCGCTGCGCGCGTCGGTGACCTCCGGGCTGTCGCTGCAGGATGTGCACGTGCCCGAGTCGAACCTGCTGCCGAAGACCGGCGGCCTGAAGTCTCCGCTGATGTGCCTGAACCAGGCCCGCTATGGCATCGCGTGGGGAGCGCTCGGCGCAGCCATGGCCTGCTACGACTGCGCGTTGCAATACTCGCTGCTGCGCAAGCAATGGCGCGATCAGCCGATCGCCTCGCACCAGCTCGTGCAGGACAAGCTCACGTGGATGATCAGCGAAATCACCAAGGCGCAACTGCTCGTGTTGCAAGTCGGCCGCCTGAAAGATGCGGGCAAGATCGAGCCGCAGCACATTTCCATGGCGAAGCGCAACAATGTATGGATGGCGCTGGAGTGCGCCCGCCTGTCGCGCGACATTCTCGGCGCCAATGGCGTGGCGGACGACTATCCCATCATGCGTCACATGATGAACCTGGAGTCAGTGAAGACCTACGAAGGCACGCACGACGTGCACTCGCTGATCATCGGGCAGAGCGTTACGGGGATTGACGCGTTCTAGATGATACATGTGGGGACAGCCGCCTCGGCTGTCCGTCGAGCGAAGGTCGACTATGAGTATTCAGCCCTCGCCGGGCTGCGCCCGGCGGACAGCCGAGGGCGGCTGTCCCCACACATTCACCCGTACATCTCCTCCAGCAACTCATACGCCCGCCGCA
>JADGNP010000109.1 GCA_017883425.1 Candidatus Sulfotelmatobacter sp.
CCGTTTTTGAGCTAACTCCGAATATTTACGGTGGATGGACCGAGAAGGTTCTGTACAGCTTCAACAGCACCGGCTCCAGTGGCTACTCTCCAGGTGTGAGCTTGATCCTCGATGCAAGTGACAATCTTTACGGCACGACACGCCTCGGCGGCGCATACGGTCAAGGTACGGTATTCGAGCTATCGCCCTCGACGGACGGAGTTTGGGCACAGCAGATTCTGCATAGTTTCAATTCCGGTGTCCACGATGGGGTCTATCCAGTTGCCAGCGTGACCTTCGACGCGGCCGGGCACCTGTACGGCACCACATCGGCCGGCGGTACTCGCGGGGGAGGAACCGTGTTCCAGTTGAGTTCGACGACCGCAGGGTGGTCGGAGTCGATTCTTCACAACTTCATTATCGATGGCACGAACGGGTCTACGCCCGAAGCCAACCTGGCCATTGACGCCGCTGGCAATCTTTACGGCACCACCACATTTGGCGGCGCCTACCACAAGGGGACGGTGTTCGAACTTACACCCGCCGTGAGCGGGTGGATGGAGAAGGTGCTCCATAGCTTCGACCCGAACGGTACTGACGGGTTTTCTCCCTATGCCGGAGTGGTTCTCGGCTCCGCAGGCAATCTCTACGGCACGACACCCAATGGCGGCTCTAACTGGGTGGGTGTAGTGTTCGAGTTGGCGCCCGGGAATAATGGCGCGTGGACCGAGACCATTCTGCACAGCTTCCGCACGAATGGAACCGACGGCACCAGTCCCTTTTTGGGCGCGACGGTTGACGCGTTGGGGAATGTCTTCGGCACCACAACGGACGGTGGCGCTTATAGCTCGACCGGTAACAGCGGAACGCTATACGAGATTATCCCTTAGGTTCGGCGCTCGCACCAGGACGTGCGATTGGGCAAACCGGCTGTTTACCAAGTAGAATACTTCTTTCGTTTTCACGGTCGTGATTTCTCGGGAAAATACTGCATCGATAAGCGAATGGGAGCCATCCAAAACAAAGTAGTGGGACCAGTTAGCGAAGAGTTGACCCTCGTCCAGGCGGCCAAACGGGGCGACGACTCGGCGTTCGAAGAACTGGTTCGCCGTTACGACCGCAACGTTTTCCGGATCGCGCAGCACATCACGCAGAACCGCGAAGATGCGGAAGACGTGGTGCAGGAAGCGTTCCTGAAGGCCTACGGCAACCTGCAACAGTTTCAGGAGCAGTCGAAGTTTTATACGTGGCTGGTCCGGATCGCGGTTAACGAAGCGCTGATGAAGTTGCGCCGGCGCAAGCCCGAGCGCACCGTATCGCTGGACGAAGACATTAAGACGGAAGACGACTCCCTTCCCCGTGAGATCGCGGACTGGAGCCCGAATCCAGAGCAGCAGTACACGCAATCCGAGTTGCGCGAGATTTTGAGCAAGACCATCCAGGGCCTGCCCCCGGGCTTCCGGACGGTGTTTGTGCTGAGGGACGTGGAAGGACTTTCCACCGAAGAAACCGCGGCCGCGCTGGAGTTGAGCGTACCCGCGGTGAAGTCGCGACTGCTGCGGGCCCGCCTGCAGCTTCGCGAGCGGTTGGGACGGTACTTCCAGAGAAGAGAGAATGGCGATGGCAAGGACGGTAAGAGTGGCGATGTCAAAACGGGCGATGCTCCAAGTGGAGATGGCAACCAGTGAAATGCTCTGAATTCCTGACCGAGCTGACCAATTACCTGGACGGCGTCCTCGACGAGAAAACCAAAGTTGAGCTGGAAAACCATCTTTCCTGGTGCCACAACTGCTACGTCGTCTGCGACACCACCAAGAAGACCATCGAGATTTACCGCGACTCCCAACTCTACGAACTGCCCGAAGATCTGCGCGGGCGGCTACGATCGGCCATCATGACCAAGTGCCAGCAGCAGAAAAAGCGCGGTCCCCAGAGCGTGTGAAGACCGTGTGAAACGTTTTTCCTCCTCCCGTAACTATATCCAGTGTAGGGATTTCGGGGCATTTTCCCGTCTTGGGACGTCTTGCCTCAAAAACCCGAAACCGTTTTGTCAGTTCTTGAATCTAAGTATTTAGTGATGGCCCGCACAGACCATCGGGAAGCGGGCGGGTAAAGTGGAATTCCAGGGGCTCGAGCCAACCAGCTCGAATGTGGAAGGTGAAATCATGATCGCTAAGTTGGTGGATGTGTTTTTCGGCTGCAGGCACTCCCGCTACAGTTTTCCAGTAACCCTCCGTGGAGCAGCGCGCCGTCCTCAGGCCGCTGCCTTGACCGGAACCTACGTGGCTTGTCTGGATTGCGGCAGAGAATTTCCGTATGACTGGCAGGAGATGAAAGTCATTACCTCTCCGGAGCGTCATCGGGAGCACCTGGCCGAACTGGCCAAGCACGCAGCGTAAGGCGAGGCAGGGACCGCTCCGCGGCCGAACGCTATAGGCTGGAAGTGCAGGCGAACAAGATCAAGCGCCAGGGCGTCTACTTCCCCTTCCCCGGAGCCGCAGGCAAACCGCTTGCGGCTCATCGCTTTTATCCCGCATTGTTGTTCTTCCGGATTCCGGTGGATTCCGGCGTCATCCCGAAAAATGCCCTCGAAATAAATTGCCCCGCCGTAAGGCGGGGCAATTTGCTTCCAGTTGTTCGATTGACAGTTCAGTCCGCCGGATAGTCTGCCGGGATGGGCACCGGAACTCGCTTGTCGAGGGGCACGAACTCGCGCTCCCCGGGTCCGGTGTAGACTTGGCGCGGCCGCGCGATCTTCTGTTCAGGATCGGTGATCAGTTCCTGCCACTGCGCCAGCCATCCCGCCGTCCGCGGAATCGCAAAGAGCACGGTAAACATCTCGGGCCGGAAGCCCATCGCCTGGTACATAATCCCGGAATAGAAGTCGACATTGGGATATAGTTTGCGCTTCACGAAATAGTCGTCTTCCAGAGCGATGCGCTCGAGTTCCAGCGCGATGTCGAGCTTCGAGCTGCGTCCCGTGACCTGGAAGACCTGCTCGGCGCTCCAGCGGATGATCTTGGCCCGCGGATCGTAATTCTTGTAGATGCGGTGCCCGAATCCCATCAGCTTGATCTGGCCTTCCTTGACCCGCTTGATGTAGGCCGGGACGTGATCTTTCGAGCCAATCTCGTCGAGCATCTTCAGAACTTCTTCATTGGCGCCGCCGTGCAGGGGCCCGGCCAGTGCCGAGGCCGCGGAGGCCACGGAGAGATAGGGATCGGCCTGGGAACTGCTCACCGAGCGCATGGCGTTGGTGCTGCAGTTCTGCTCGTGGTCGGCGTGCAGAATAAACAGAATATCGAGCGCGCGGGCAAGCGCGGGATTGGCCACGTACTTGGGCTCGACCATCTTCCACAACATGTTCATGAAGTTTTCGGTGTAGCTGAGATCATTGTCGGGATAGACGTAGGGGAAGCCCACGTTGTGCCGGTACGACATGGCCGCGATAGAAGGCACCTTTCCGATGAGGCGCTGGATCTGATGCAGCCGGTTGGCTGGATCGTGCACCCGCTTGGCGTCCGGATACACGCTCGACAAAGCCGCAATGGTGCTCACGAACATCGCCATGGGGTGCGCGGAATAGCGGAAGCCCTCCATGAACTTCTTCGTGGTTTCGTGCATCATGGTGTGGTGGGTGATGTCGTGCACCCAACTCTTGAGTTCTTTCTCGGTGGGCAGTTCGCCGAATAGCAGCAGGTAGGTGACTTCCAGGAACGTGCAGCGCTCGGCCAGAACTTCGATGGGATAGCCGCGATAGCGCAGGATGCCCTTGTCTCCGTCAATGAAGGTGATGCTGCTCTTGCACGACGCCGTGTTCATGAACGCCGGGTCGTAGGTCATCAGCCCGAAGTCGTCGGAGCCGGTCTTGATCTGCCGCAAATCCATGGCCCGGATGGTGCCGTTGTCGACCGGGACGGTGTAGGTCTTGTTGGTGCGATTGTCGGTGATGGTAAGAGAGTTCTCTGGCATGGGCAAGGCTCCCCCTTGGGCTGCACAATGATTCCAACCTAGCCGAGCGTACTTCCCTTTTCAAGTGCAATATGTGATTAGAGTCACAAATAAGTGTGATGCGGCTAGGAGCGCGGGCGTTGGTCGTGGGGCACAGTCTCCTTCACTTGCCTGATTCCGGTGCGGGCAGACACCAGAGAGAAAAGAATGGGAGGCAACGTGGGTGGGAAAAGCGCATGGCTCAACTGCTCGTCCAGCAACCTCTGGACGAGACAATCATACAGGGGTCGACACCGGGAACCATCTGCATGTTTCAGGAAAACAAAACCGGCGGCCGCAGCCGCCGGTAAGTGCGTGGGTGCAAAATGAACTAGCGGTCTGACAGCCGAGAACCTGTCCTGAGCGTCAGTCGGAGGGTGGCTGTCTCCACATAACCCTAGTTGGACGAATCGTCGCGCCGCTTCAGAGTCGGGCGATCATCGTCGCTCTTGGTGTCGCCGGACTTGTCGGTGGGGTTCGCTGTCCGCCGCAAGCTGGGCTTGCTTCCGTCTTTTTCGTCGAGCACTTTGTGTTTATTCTCGATCGCCGCCAGCCGCGCCTTGACCTCGTCAAACTCCGAGGTGGTTACCACGTACTGCTGCTTGGCGGGGAGAATCTTCCGGATCTCGTCCTGCGATTTCTCGATCCGGTCCGGAGTCTGCGGGTGCGTATCGAAGGCTTTGGACAGCGTTCCGGGTTTCTTCTTCTCCATCGCTTGAATCTTTTCGAAGAACGACACGAACGCCGACGGGTCATAGCCCGCGCGGTACATGTACTCAATGCCCAGGTAGTCCGCCTCGGCCTCGAAGCCGCGGGAGAAGTGCAGGAACGTCAGCGGAATGCCGAGGCCCATGCCCTCATAAATCCCGTACCCGAGCGCGCCGCCCATGAAGATGGCGGGGAGCGAGGCCATCTGCAGCAGGTTCATCCGCGTCATTTCGCGTCCGTAGTGGCAGGCGGCCACGTGGGCGATCTCATGGGCCATCACGCCCGCCATCTCCGCTTCTTCATCGGCCGCGAGAACCAAGCCGGAATTCACATAGAAAAATCCGCCCGGCAACGCCATGGCGTTGACCACGTCGGAGTCGATGACCTTAATGGTGAACGGGACCTGCGCGTCGGAGTTGCGCACCAGGTTCTGCCCGATCCGGTTCACATATTCGGTAACCACGGGATCGTTCACCAGCTTGATTTGCGATTCGATCTGCTGGGCATACTGCCGCCCGCGCGCCACCTGACCCTCGACGGTGTACCAGTTGCCCACACCCCGCCCGCATCCCACGTTGCGGTTCCCTACGGCATCGACGTCGGTCTTGCCGCCGTCATGTTTGACCTGGCTGTCGTCGGCCGTCGGCAACGACGCCGGCGCCTGCTTGGGCGCATTCTGCACGTCGCCGGATTTCGGCTGATCCTTGTCTTGATCGGAAACCTGCGCCAACGTCCAGGGCCCCGCGCTGAACGCTGCCAATGCCGCCGCGATTGCCAGCCATCTGAGTTTCATACCGTACTCCTTGAGCTTGATTATACGCCCGCTTGGAAGACACCAAGTCCCAATCTCGGTCCGTAAGATTAGACGCGGCCCACCCCGTCCGGGGTTATCCGGGGGAACCGGATAAAGCACTGAGGATACGGGATCTGAACCGGAAGGTGCATCGTTAAACGCCGTTTACTGGCCGGAGGGCTTTGAAGTACGGGTGGGGACAGCCGCCCTCGGCTGTCCGGTCGAGCGAGGCTCGACCGTCTTTCTAGTTCGGTCCCAGTGGAATGAAACCGCTGGGTCTTCGACCCAGCGGACAGCCGAGGGCGGCTGTCCCCACACGTGCATCGGCCACCGCCCGCAATCGACTCTGGTGATCAACGCCACACAGCGAAAGCAGGCATGACCGCAATATTAATTCCGTTGGCAAGTACAAGAGTTGCGGCGGCGTCGTGCGCCCAGCTATTCTTCCTACTTATGTCCACGCTCGTCGAGTGTGTCCCGAATTTCTCTGAAGGCCGCGACAAAGCCAAAGTTGACGCCATCGTCGACGCCATGAAGATGCCCGGCGTCTACCTGCTGGATCGCGAAATGGACTCCGACCACAACCGCTGCGTCATCACTTTGGTCGGCGAGCGTGAAGCCATTCAGGAGGCCGCCGTCCGTGGCGTGGGCAAGGCCGCGGAACTGATCGACCTCAACGTCCATACCGGAGCGCATCCGCGCATGGGAGCGGCTGACGTAGTTCCCTTCATTCCCATCGACGGCGTCACCATTGAAGACTGCGTGGCCATGGCGAACCACGTCGGCGAGCAGATCTGGAAGCGCTATCAGATTCCCGTGTATCTATACGAAGCCGCCGCCAGGACCCCGGAACGCCAGGGGCTGGAAAATATTCGGCGCGGCCAGTTCGAAGGCATCCGCGAGGAGATTGCGACCAACCCCGCGCGCCGTCCGGACTTTGGTGAGGCTCGGGTGCATCCCACGGCAGGCGCAACGGTAGTCGGCGCGCGCAAATTCCTCATCGCTTATAACGTCTTCCTCAACACGCCCGATGTCGACATTGCCAAGAAGATCGCCAAGGCTGTGCGCTTCTCGAGCGGGGGCATGCGCTTTGTGAAGGGCGCTGGCTTCCTGGTGCGTGGTCTGGCCCAGGTTTCGATGAATCTCACCGACTTCGAACAGACACCGGTCCACCGTGTTTTTGAGTTGGTAAAACGCGAAGCAGCCCGCTACGGCGTCACGCCGGTGGCGAGCGAGATCGTGGGACTGATCCCCAAGAAAGCTCTGGAACAAGCGGCCGAGTGGTTCCTGCAGGTCGAGAATTTCGATTCATCGTTGATCTTGGAGAACCGCCTCGCCGCCGTCATGGGCGGAAAGATGGCCGTCGGGGGCCTGCGCGCCGGAGTCGAACCTTTCGTCGAACAACTTGCCGCCCCCACGGCGACTCCCGGCGGCGGGAGCGCGTCCGCCGCTGCAGCAGCCATGGCCGCGGGCCTCGCTGTGATGGTGGCGTCCATGTCGCGCGGCAAGAAGGCCTATCTGCAATATGAGTCTCAACTCAGCACCGCCATCGCCCGCCTCACCCCATTGCGCGAAGAACTGAAGGCCGCCGTCGACGCGGATGCCGAGTCCTACAACTGCGTCATGAAGGCCTACAAGCAGGCCAAGACCGCTGCGGACGAAAAATCCGGCCAGGCGATGATCGAAGTCGCCCTTAAAGAAGCCACCGAGGTTCCGCTGAGCGTCGCCGAAAACGCCCACGAAATCGCACAGATCGTAAAGTCACTCGAGCCCATTACCAATCCCAACATGAAATCGGACTTGACCACGGCCCGAGCTCTAGCCGGTGCGGCCTTTACCGGCGCGATGGCCAACGTAGAGATCAATCTGGCATCCCTGAAGGATCAGACCTTCGCCGCGGAGGTACGCCGGCGGACCGCGGTCCTTTCGTAGAGCCGGTGCGTGCAACTTCTTTTCTGCCCGCGACGAAAGACGTGGCAAGCTAGGTCTCTACACTGCGAGACTATTCCCCGACGGCCCCCGGACTCCAACCGGTCAATGGGCATGTACTTTTGTTCCGTTCGCCGGGGTTGCAAGTAAAATAGAATAAACCGATCTATTCACTACAAGGGCTGATCGTGCATCCAACTGAGGGTACACGCAACCCTAACCGTTTTCTGATTCGAGGCGTTATGAAACTTTGCAAGATTTGCCTGGCTTCTCTACTTCTGGTGAGCATGGCGTACGCGATGCCGCTGAGCTCCTCTGCCCGCACTTGCGTTCCTGCCGATCTGCTGCAGCTGATTTCGGTGGACTACCGCGCTCTCAAGGACTCGCCCACCGCGATGGCCCTCAAGCAGCAGTTAATGCCCGACAACATCAAGCAGTTTGAGGCTGCCCTCAAGGCCATCGGCCTCGATCCTGACAAGGATGTCGACACGCTTACCTTCGCCTCCTTTCACGCCGGCAAGCAAGGCGTCAAGACGGTCGGCGTGGCCGCCGGCCCCTTCAACATGAAGGCCGTGCTCAAGAAGATGAAGCTGCAGAAGTTCGTGCCCAAGAAGTACGGCACGGCGGAGATTTATCCCATGGACGGCGGCTTCGTCATGAGTTTCCTCGATGACAGCACGCTGCTGTTCGGTGACTCAACCTCAATCCGTGTCGCACTCGATACCCGAGATGGCCAGGTTCTGGGCCTGGACACCAACGGCAACATGGCCGACATGATGTCGAGCGTGGACTCCGCGCCTGTCTGGAGCATTCTCGATCAGGCGGGCACGCAGAACATGATGCGCTCCGCCATGGGGGACGCCTCCAAGGTCGCCGACTACGACACCGTCAAGAAGCACCTGATGGGCTCGCGTTACACTTTGAGCTTCAGCAGCGGCGTCAACTTCGATTTGGCCGTTCTCACCTCCGACACTACGACTGCATCCACCGTTTCGTCGCTGCTCAAGGGCTACATGCTCTACAAGAAGATGAGCGCCACGCCCGCGGAAAAGATCGCCGTGGAGAACACCACTGTCGACTCCGACGGCTCGAACGTGCAAGTGCACTTCAAAGCCAACGACCAGCAATTCCAGTCGCTCATGCACTCGGAATTGTTCGCGGCAGTTACGCACTAATTTCAGAACGATTCACCACGGAGGCACTGAGACACGGAGAAATCTAATGTCTCAGTGCCTTTGCTGTCTTAGGCTTTCTCCGCGACGGAGCCTGCCCTGAGAGCAGCCGAAGGGTGGTGGACGTTACTTCCTGCGGGCCGCCCGCTTCTCCCGCGCCCAGCCTTCCTTCACGATTTGCCGAGCGCGCCCGAGTGCCAGCGCATCCTCGGGAACGTCGTCCGTAATACACGACGCCGCCGCCACGTACGCGCCCTTGCCCACGCGTACCGGAGCTACCAGCGTGCTGTCGCTGCCGATGAACACTCCATCGTCGATCACGGTTTTGTGCTTATGGACCCCGTCGTAGTTGCATGTGATCGTCCCAGCGCCGATGTTCACGCCCGCGCCGATGTCCGCATCTCCCAAATAGGTCAGGTGATTCGCCTTCGACCCCTTGCCCAGCTTGATCTTCTTGGTCTCGACAAAATTCCCCACATGCGCGCCTTCCCCGATCTCGCTGCCCGGACGCAGGTGCGAATACGGCCCCACCACCGCCCCCGTGCCGAGCCGAGCTTCTTCCATCACGCATCCCGGACGGACGATCACGCCATCTCCAATCTCAGAATCACGAATCACGCAGTAGGAGCGCACGCGGCAGGCAGTGCCAATCCGCGTCTTCCCCAGCAATTGTACGTAGGGCTCGATCACCGTGTCCGGGGCGATCTCCACGTCGGCATCGATGACGCACGTTGCCGGATAAAACACGGTTACGCCATCCGCCATCAATTGACGGCATTTCGCCAGGCGCATCTGCTGGTCAATGTCAGCCAGTTCCGCCCGGGTATTTCCCCCCAGAACTTCGCTGGCATTCGCCGTCTTCCACGCCACCACGCGCTGCCGCGCTTTGCCCAGCACCTCGGCCATGTCGGTCAGGTAGTACTCGTGGTGCGGGTTGGCCGTCGAGAGTTGCCCGATACTCCCGTAGAGTTCTTTGACGGCAAAAACATAGAAGCCGGAATTGATCTCGCGAATCTTCTTCTGCGGCGCACTCGCCGCCTTCTCTTCGACGATGCCCCGCACTTCGGCGCTGCGCACTGTCTTCCGCAACACCCGGCCATACCCGGTTGGATTCTCCAGGTCCGCGCTCAGCAGCGTCATAGCGGCCTGCTCTTCCAGATGGAAATTGCGCAGGCGCCCAATGGTCTCCCACGTAATCAGCGGAGCGTCTCCCGAGAGCACGATGACGTGGTCGTACCCAGACAGCGCCTCGCGGGCCACCATGAGGGCGTGACCCGTTCCCCGCTGCTCGGCCTGAAGCACAAAGTTGACGCCCGTATGCGCCAGCGCCGCCCGCACGCGGTCGGCCTCGTGCCCGATGATCGCGTATACATCCTTTGCGGGGACGATACGCACGGCCGCACGGATCACGTGCTCCAGGAGCGGCTTCCCGCCGACTTCATGTAACACTTTAGGAAGTTGCGATTTGAGCCTGGTCCCCTTGCCCGCCGCCATGATGGCCACGGCCACGCGCGGACCTGACGAATCCGGGTGCGAAGAGGTCCGGCCCTGCGAAGAAGCTGCCGGAAAAGAAGAACCGCCTTTTGATTTCTTCATTGGCCCCAATATACCGCGCCCACGAAACAATGGCTATTTCCCGCGGCATAGCCTAAAATTCTTGCCCGGCAGACAGCGGCGAGGCGAGATTGCACGCCTCCAATCAGGAGAGGAAGACATGCCCAAGTACGTCATCGAGCGCGACATCCCGAACGTCGGCAGTGTAACCCCGGACCAGGTCATCGCCATCTCGCAGAAATCCTGCAGCGTGCTGAACACCCTGGGTCCGAAGATCCAGTGGCTGCACAGCTACGTCACCCAGGACAAAATTTACTGTGTGTACATCGCGCCCAACGAGGAAATGGTGCGGGAACATGCCCGGCAGGGCGGATTCCCGGCAAACCGCGTGTCTGAGGTCAAGCTGGTCATCGATCCCACGTCGGCGGAGGCCTAGCGATCTGCGAGGAAGACTCAGGGCTTGTATCAGGGTATGCCTTCCCTTCAGGTATACCGCATGTTCAGGAGTCAATCGCGCCTTGAAGGCGTGATTGATAAGCCACCACTTACGCGATGCCTGAAGGCATCGCCTGATACGTATCGTGCGTTTTCCGCAGCCTCTTCAGGGCGCTGCGATTCGAAGGCAAAGTTCTCAGCACACTGTGATGCCGTCCCGCAGTGGCTGAAGCCGACCCTGATTCTGCGGCACTTACGGCATCGTTGAAGCGAAGCCCTGATACGAATCGGGGTTTATCAGTGAACTCCTAGCCCTACAGCCCAAGCCCCCCGTCCACGGCCAGAATCTGCCCCGTAATAAACTGGGGCGCGGTCGCGAAGAACAACACCGCCTCGGCGATCTCTTCCCCGCGCCCGTTTCGGCGCATCGGTGTCTGCTTGGCCATGCGCCGCATAAATGCCGCCGCCGATTTCTCTCCCAGATCGATCATTCCCGGAGCCACCGCATTCACCGCAATCTCCGGCGCCAGCGCTTTCGCCATG
Organism: Candidatus Sulfotelmatobacter sp.; assembly: GCA_017883425.1. GTDB lineage: Bacteria > Acidobacteriota > Terriglobia > Terriglobales > Acidobacteriaceae > Sulfotelmatobacter. The sequence continues at coordinate 11,104 of JADGNP010000109.1, forward strand.
ACCTTCGTCAGCATGTGCAACGCCGCCTTCGACGAGCAATAGTGCGCGTGCGTCGCCCACGGCCGCAGCCCTCCCAGCGATCCCATATTGATGATCTTCGCTTCGAGAGGAGCCTCACCCTGGCGCTTATCGCGCTTTCGTCGCATCCACTTCAGGGCGGCGCGCGCCACCAGAAACGGCCCGCGGGTGTTGGAGGCGAAAATCGCATCCCATTGCCGCACCGTCAGCTTCTCGAACTCGACGGCCTCGTAGTTCGCCGCGTTGTTGACCAGAATGTCGATGCGGCCCAACTCGCGCCCGGCCTCCTTCATCATCGCGTGAACGCTGGCCTCATCGGTTACATCGCAGCGCAGCGCGAATGCCCGCACCCCGCACCCCGACAGGTCCACGACGGTCTCCCGCGCCTCGCGGGCTGAGTCCTTGAAGGTAATGGCGACATCCGCACCGGCCTGTGCCAGCGCCAGCGCCGACGCCCGTCCCAGCCGCCGGGCTGCGCCGGTTACGAGCGCGGTCTTCCCACAAAGAGGTTTTGCCTGATGGTCCTGCATGCAGGGATTCTACCGCCTCGCGCTCATAGCTGGCGGCACAAGCTCCGCATGGTGCACGTGAAACCGAGAGTTCCGACTTTTACTGGGCCGGCAACAAGGCTTTGAGGGCACCGATCAGCATGCCGGCCTCCTGCGATTTCATAACCACGGCATTCGCCTGCTGCGTCGCTCCATTCGCGAGGGCCTTCTCGTCCGTCACTAAAATAATGACGGGCACTTCCGGCCGCAACCGCTTCAGTTCTCCAGTGATCAGTGCGGCTTCCGTCCCGTCGTCGTTGAGATCGACGACCACCGCATCCACCACCTCCTGACCAAACCGAATGAGTCCCTCATGCCCGCTGCCCGAACTGAGAACATTCCAGCCGTGCTCCTTCAGCAGCGAACAGCGCAAATTCAAATGCACGGGATCGTTCCCGATGCAGAGAACAGCGCTACCACGTCGTTTAGTCACAGATATCCCCCTGTCCCCCAAGGCCACGCGGGAACATCGAGTGTCCGGCCCGCGCCCCATTTTTACTCGTAACTATCAGAAAGGTCACGCGGTGCGCAGTGATCTAAATCACTTTAGACCTCACAGGTCCCCGGGAATCCCTTATCGGGACGGCGCAGTCCGGCGGCCTGCTGTTCTCGCCACCTTATGTTTTCCAGACTCGAGGTCTCGCTAGGGGCAAGTGAGTTGCGCGGTGCCGACAACAAAGCATCCTCCCCCGCAAGGCGTGGTTGCGCCACAGCCTCCGCCGGAGAAGGGGAAGTCCTCCGCCCAGACCGTGTATGTCCCAACCGCTCCGCTCGCACACTGGGCGAGGCCTCCGCTCGTGACGGTTACCGCAGTCGTGGACGCGTCCTGGTAGCACGTACCCCAACCAGCAGACAGAGGAGTTACGGTGAGGGGCGAGGTGTTGTAGTAGCCAGTGGCGACGAACTGCACCTGGCCCTGGCTAAAATCCTGTGCGTCAGCGGTAGGGGGAGTTAGCGTGATGGATTGGAGTTGACGGGTTGCACTCACGCTGGAGCCACAGGATAACGCGAT
>JADGNP010000110.1 GCA_017883425.1 Candidatus Sulfotelmatobacter sp.
ACCGCGCCCCACAACTCGCTGCAAGGAACGGGATAGGTATTCTTGGAGGTCTTGCCGAACGCCGGCAGAGCAAGAGCAAGCGATATCAAAGCCACAACCACGAGTCTCGTCTTTATCATGACATGTCTCCTCATACGGATGTGCTTCGCGGAATGTCAAAACTGAACAGAAAACCCCGCTTTCAAGACAAGTGAAAGATAGTCGCTTAAAATATTTTGTCAGTGCGCAAAGTCACGTTCGCCAGTGACCCGTCTCTATAACCCCCTTAACCTCCGGACTTCTTCACGGCCTCCAATTTGGCGACGAATCGCCAAGTCGCCACAATCCTGATTCGGAACCCCCGTGGCCGCATTCCACCGGAATCAGCGCTTTCGGCCAGCCATTCTGTACCGGAAATGGAGGTTTGATGGTTTGATGGACTCGTAATCCTCGACCGCAACTGGAAAAATAGAGAGCCAGCCGCAGATGTGTTAACCGCGCGGTGCCTCTACGAAGGCAGCCGCGTGCCAGTCTGCATTCCCGGCGAATCAAGTAAAGTAGCCCAATGAAGCAAAGCCGGAAGCCTCAGCATTTCCTTCGCAAGCATTCCCTCAGTCTGGCGGCCTTGGGAGTCGTGCTCCTGTTGATCGCGCTCTACCGCTGGTCCAACCCTTCGACCCATATCGGCTCATTTTTCGGGAATGCCATTGCCGATTGGACAGGAGTCTTCGTCACCATTGTGATGACGAAGTTTCTCTACGAAAAGGGCTCCGCCGAAAGCAAACAACCGAAGGGCAGAGTGCGGTCGGCGATCCTGGAATTCCTGCGCGAGCACTCGCTCACTCTATTTCTTGTCATCACCGGCATCGGCTGGGTCGTGGCATTCCGGGCCATGGACTCAGAAAGCAAGTGGGGACAAGTGGTCGGCAACATCGTTTCGGAGTGGACGCAGATTCTTGGACTCGTCCTGATGACCAAGCGCTTGATAGAGGTCGGCTCGAAAGAGCGCTGAATCTTCAGCTCTAAGCCGTTACCACAAATGAAAATGCCCGTCGCGCCGCGCCATCTCCACGCTGACCCCGAACAGGGCTGCCAGCCGCTCGACCTGCAGGATCTCCTCTTTAGGCCCGTCGGCGACCACTCGTCCGCGATTCATCAGGACCACGCGCTGAATCTCAGGGACGATGTCTGCCAGTTCATGAGTCACGAGGATGATCGCCGTCCCCGAGTTAGCCAGCGCCCGCATGGTTTGCCGCAAACTCTGCTGGGCCGAGAGGTCGAGCGAGTTGCACGGCTCATCGAATAGCAACGCGCCCGGCTTGTGTACCAGGGCACGGGCGATCAGCACGCGTCGAGCCTCACCCGACGACATCTCGCAAACCGGACGGTCCGCCAGATGCGCTATCTTCAACCCGGCGAGCGCGGCCTCGGCCAACTCGCGGTGCCTGGCATCCACGGTGTGATTCGAAAAAATGCTGATGCTGCTGAAGAAGCCGGACAGCACGACGTCCCGGCCGCAGGCGTCGCCGGTGCACGAGAGCATCAGGTCATTCGACACGATGCCCAGCCGGGCGCGCAGCGCGAACACATCCCAGCTGTCTTCTCCCAGGATCGACATCGACGAATCCGCTCGAGCCACCGGATAACACTCGCGCGTAATGGTCTTGATCAGCGTCGACTTGCCGCAGCCGTTGGGCCCCAGAATAGCCACGTGCTCGTCAGCTCCAATGCGCAAGCTGAAGTCGTCGAGCGCAATCTTCTGTCCCCGCATCACCCGCAGGTTATGAAAGTCCAGCAGAGGCGGCGTGTCAGCAGTCATATTCATCGGAATCAGTGCATCTAAGTGTAGATGAGGTTCGAGGTTGAGCAAACGGGCAGTAGCGCCGTTTGAGGTGCCGGAACGAATTCCTCGGCGTACTCTGCGGCTTTCTTCGCGTTCTCGGCGGCTAAAAGCTTTTGACCGCAAAGTTCGCAAAGAAAAGCCGCCAAGAACGCAGAGAAAACCGTTCTGGGCGTGACGAAACGTCCGGACCGCGCGCAACGTCCGCCCTGAACCCGCTTCGATTACACTGAAGCCAGATGCCGCTCAAGGTCTATCGTCTGCGCCGCCTGTTGGCTGTGACCGCCGTGCTGCTCACGCTGGTCGTTGCGGGGATGTATTTCTACGCGCGTTCGCGGGCCACGAACGTGTTGAAGCAAATCCCCGGCAAGATCGGGTATGACATCAAGCAAACAGCCAGCGGCTTTCAGTTTTCCAAGTCCGACGGCAAGCGCACGCTCTTTACCATCCAGGCCAGCGACTTCAAACAGTTCAAGCTCAACGGCAACGCCGAATTGCACAACGTCAGCATCGTGCTCTACGGCCGCGACTCCACGCGCTTCGACCAGATCTATGGCGACGATTTTGCTTTCAATCAGAAGACCGGAGACGTCACCGCCAAGGGTGACGTACAGATCGATCTGGTGGCCAACCCGGCGGGCCTCGCCAGTCCCGATCAATCCACGCCGAAAGAACTCAAGAATCCAATCCACCTGAAGACGCGCGATCTGGTTTTTAACAAGGAAAGCGGAAACGCTGCGACCGGGGCGCGGGTCGAATTTCGAATGCCGCAAGCCACGGGGTGGGCCGTAGGCGTGCAGTACGCGGGCAAGAGCAACACGCTGACCTTGTCGTCGCAGATTCATGTGGTGCTCAATGGCCCGAATGCGGCGGTCATCGAGGCCGAGCACGGCAGCATCACCAACGATCCCCGCGAGATTGTGCTCGACCATCCTCATCTCCGCCGCGAAGACGGAACACTCCAGGCGGATCGGGCAGTGTTTCAGCTTGGCCGGGAGAATCAGGTGGAGCGAGTTCTGGCCACGGGAGATGTCACCACCGTGACGCGGATGCAGGGCGCGAAGGGCTCAAGCAAAGCAGGGAATCGTTCCACCGCGGGCGATTCCGCGCTTCAACAGCAACCGTCGGAAATGCGCAGCCGCGCCGACCAGGCTGAGTTCCTGCTCGCAGGAAAGCAAGACTTGCTTCGCACCGCAACCCTGACCGGCAGCGTTCACATCGAGCAAACCGGACCGCAGCCGATGCAAGGCGAAGCCGGACGCGTGATCCTGGACTTCGCGGGCCGGAACCAGCTTCAGAAAGTACACGCTGTCGATGGAGTGCGCCTGACGCAGAAAGCGGCGGCTGGAAACAAGCCTGCGGCAAAAGGCATAGCAACCGGTCCTCAGGATTTCGAACTCACCGCGCCGGTCATCGACTTCACCGTGGCGCATGGGCACATTCTGCAGCACGCCGTAACCTCAGGCAGCGCGCAGATCACGATTGCGCAGGCCCAGGTAGCCAGTGCGGGCGCCGCTCAGGCTTCTCCGGCGCAGCAGACGGTTGTAACGGCCGGCAAGTTCCAGGCGCAATTCGCGTCCTCCGAAGGGCGAAACCACCTCGCCAGCGTCCACGGCGCGCCCAACGCCCGCATCGTCAACTCGACTCCCGGACAGCCCGACCGCGTTAGTACCAGCGAATCGGTAGACGCCGCGTTTCCTCCTCAGGGCGGTATCGACTCCATCACGCAACAGGGCAACGTCGCCTACACAGACGGGCTGCCGCCCGACAAGCGGATGCAAGCCTGGGCCAACTCCGCGCGCTATACGCCCGAGGACCGGATGCTCGTGCTGACCGGCAGTCCGCGCGTAGCCCAGGGCGGAATGGCGACCACGGCGAAGACGATCCACATCAACCGAGCCACCGGCGAGGCTCTGGCCCAGGGCGACGTCAAGAGCACCTACAGCGAACTGAAGGAGCAACCGGACGGCGCCTTGCTGGCGTCTTCTTCGCCGATTCACGTCACCGCGCACAGCATGACGGCCCACAGCACTCTTGGAACGGCTCTCTACACGGGAAACGCGCGCCTCTGGCAAGACGCGAACATTATCGAAGCGCCCACGATCCAGTTCGACCGCGACCGGCGATTCGTCACCGCCCAAGGCACCCCTTCCCAGCCGGTGCAAACGATTCTGGTCCAATCCGAAAAAGCTCAGACGGAAAAAGCCCGGGCTGAAAATAGCCCTCAAGCCGAAAAGACAGGCGGACAAAAGACGGTAAAAGCAGCCTCGCTGGCCAGGTCGAGCCCCATCTCCATCACCGCCGCGAAGCTCACCTACGCCGATTCCGAGCGCAGAATCCACTACGAAGGCGGGGTCGTTGCCCGAGCCGCAGACTTTACCGCCTCCGCCAAAACCGCCGATGCTTACCTGCTTGCCCGCAGTCAAACCTCGAATCATCAAGCATTTGCCGGCCCCGGCCAGCTCGACCGCATGGTCGCCCAGGACGACGTGGTCATCCAGCAACCCAGGCGCCGAGCCGACGGGCAAAAGTTGGTCTATACCACTGCGGAAGACAAGTTCGTCCTCACCGGCGGACCGCCTAGCATTTTTGATGCCGAACAAGGCAAGATTACCGGGGTTTCGTTGACTTTCTTCAGACGCGATGATAGGGTGCTCGTAGAAGGCGAAGCAAGTACTCCTGTGGTAACTCAGACGCGAGTGGCACGATAAATGCGTACCTTGGCCACGGAAGAAATTGGCAAATCGTATCGTGGCCGCCGCGTTGTGAATGGTGTCAGCCTGACGGTCGAACAGGGCGAAGTTGTTGGATTATTAGGCCCTAACGGCGCAGGCAAGACCACCACTTTTTACGCCATTGTTGGCCTGATCCCTCCCGATACTGGCCGCGTGCTGTACGACGGTCAGGACATCACCGACGTTCCCATGTATATACGGGCCCGTCAGTATGGCATCAGTTATCTCCCGCAAGAAGCTTCGGTCTTTCGCAAACTGACGGTAGAAGAGAACATCCTCGCGGTGTTAGAGGCGCAGCCGATGTCCTGGCACGAGCGCCGCGAGAAGATGGAGAAGTTTATTGACGAACTGGGACTGGAGCACATCCGCCAGAACCGCGGATATGCCCTGTCCGGTGGGGAACGCCGGCGCGTGGAAATTGCCCGCTGCCTGTGCATCAACCCCACGTTTATTTTGCTGGATGAACCGTTTTCCGGGATCGACCCGATTGCCGTGCTCGACTTGCAGAAAATCATCGCCAGTCTGCGGGCGAGCGGCATCGGAGTCCTGATCACGGATCACAACGTGCGCGAAACGCTTTCGGTGACCGACCGGGCCTACATCATTGATGGCGGCAGAATTTTCCGTCAGGGACAGCCCGGCCAGTTGGCAGGCGATCCCGAAGTGCGCCGCGTGTACCTCGGCGAGAGTTTCTCGCTGGTGTGAGAAGAACGTCGCTGGTCGTTAGTCGTCGGTCGTTGGCGAGACCTACTGAACGCGAAACGACGAACGACCAACGACGAACGACGAACGACAGATTCTATGGTGTGAGAAGAACGTCGCTGGAGGTTAGTCGTCGGTCGTTGGCGAGACCTACTGAACGCGAAACGACGAGCGGCGAACGACCAACGACCAACGACGAACGACAGATTCTATGGTTTTACTGCAGCACAAACTCAGCGTAAAGCTCTCGCAGCGCCAGATCCTCACCCCGGGCCTGGTGCAGATGGTCTCCGTCCTCGCGCTCAACAAGCTGGAACTCAAGGACATGATCAATGCCGAGATGGTCGAGAACCCGGTTCTCGAAGAACTGGAAGACTCGGTTCCGCTGCTCGACGAAGTCGGCAAAAAGGAAGAAGACCGCGAGCGCGCCGCTGCCGCCACCAACGAAGAAAATCCCATCTCCGCCGTCGAACAGAAAGATCCCTTCGAAGAGATCGATTTTGGTTCGTTCTTCCAGGATTATCTCGATCCCGGCTACCGTACCCACAGCGAGATGGAGGACATCGAGCGTCCGTCGTTTGAGAATTTTCTCTCCAAGCCGACGAATCTCACCGACCACCTGGCCTGGCAGTTAGGCGCGCTCAGCCTGCGCCGCGAAGTACGGGAAGCCGCCGACCTGATCATCGGCAATTTGAATGAAGACGGATACCTGATCGGCAGCGACGACGAGCTGCTCGGAGTGGCGCCCCCGGCTCCGCCCGAAGCCGACGCTCAGACCGCGAAGAACATCGTGACCGAGGCCCAAGCCTTGGGCCTGACGGAGATCGCTGCCGAGCCGGGCGCGGCGGATGAGCCTTCCTCCCTCGGAGGTATCGCGGATTCAGTAGAGGTTGAGAATGACGCTAACCACGATGGCGCTCTCAACCCGGTCGAGAATCCCGAGCCCGCCTACAGTACAAGTGCCGAGGTCGTCCCCGCCGCTGAGCCTCGTACGGAAGCTTCTTTCTCCGCGCGCTCAGGAGATTCCGCCGCCGCGGTTGCCCCCGCACCGGAGCCTGTGCACCCGGCACCACCCGCCTACCAGCCAACCTTCACCCTTGCAGATCTGCAGGAAGCTCTGGAAGTCGTGCGTCAACTGGATCCTCCCGGCGTGGCCTGCCGCGACTTGCGCGGCTGCCTGCTCTACCAGCTCCGCTACCACCAGGCGCAGCTCGCACTGCACAAGAACGGCAACGGCACGGCGCAGGTTCTGCAGGACGCCATGGCTGTGGTCGACCAGCACCTACGCGATCTGCAGAACAAGCAACACAAAGAGATTGCCAAGGCGATTGGCCGCCCCATCGAAGCCGTGCAGCAGGCGCTCGACTACATCCGCACGCTCGATCCGCGCCCCGGCCTGCGCTACAACAAAGTGCAGCCCCGTCTCATCGAGCCCGACGTCGCTTTCGTCAAGCACGGCGACGAGTGGCTGGTCATCATGAACGACGAAGACCTGCCGCAGCTTCGCCTCAATCCCGCCTACAAGAAACTGGTCACCCGCGACGGCACCAACGAAAAGAGCACCCGCGACTACGTCAAAGAGCGCTACAAGAGCGCCATCCAGCTCATCAAGAACATCGAGCAGCGCAAGCAGACCATCACCAAAGTCTGCTATTGCATCGTCGCCCGCCAGCAGGAATTCCTCGAAAGAGGCATCGATCAACTGAAGCCCATGATGATCAAGGAGGTGGCCGAAGAAATCGGCGTGCATCCTTCCACCGTAAGCCGTGCTGTCGCCAACAAATACGCCCACACACCACAAGGCGTATTCGAGCTGCGATACTTCTTCAGCGAGAGCGTGCAGGGGCCCGAGGGCGGCGGCACGTCGCTGCTCATCCTCAAGCGCCGCGTCAAGAAGCTCATCGAGGAAGAAGATCCCAGCCGTCCGTTGACCGACGAGCAGATCACCCGCATCCTGCTGTCGCAGGGTATCCAGGTGACCCGCCGCACGGTGGCCAAGTACCGCGAAGACATGCGCATTCCCAGCACGCACCAGCGCCGGGTAAAAAAATAGAACGGGTAGGGCACGGCTTCAGCCGGGCCGATCACAATGCGACAAAGGAACCGGGGCTTTAGCCCCTGAGGGTTCCGACTAGAAGGTTCCAAATGTAGTGCCCGATTTTGCTCAGTGATTCAATTCTTAGGAGGGGCGCTCATGAACGTGGAATACACTGGCAGACATTACGTAGTTACTTCCATCATCCGCAAAGAAGTCGAAACCGGCCTCACAAAAATCCGCAAAATTCTGGGCGACCGTTTTGAAACCAAGGTCATCCTCGCCGTCGAGAAGCACCGCCACAAAGCCGAAATCACCATCAGCCCGCGCAATGGCCCATTGGTCGGCCTGGCTCAGGCCAAGGACATGACCATCGCCGTCAATGAAGCTCTCGACCACCTCGAGAAGCAGGCGGTCAAATACAAAACGCGCTGGCAGTCCAAGAAACGCTCGGCGCGCAAGAGCGAGGAAGTGAAAAAGTGGAATGGCCACTCGACGCGGGGGGATGGCAGTGATGGGCAGACTGATCTGCAGACCGTAGTCGGCTTGTCCGAGACGACAGCGGTCCCGGTCATGGTCCACAAATACCCGGCCGTGGCCAAGACCACCGAGGTCCACCTGGTCCGCTCCAACGATGCCGTCGCCATGAGCCCCATGACGCTGGAAGAAGCCATCAAAGAAGCCCATTTCCGCGACCGCGACGTCTTCGTCTTCCGCGATCCCAAAGGCAAGCTGATGATCCTGCACCGCACCCGCGACGGCAAGATGGAACTGATCGAAGCCCCGTAAAGCACCGGCTGCCCCGTCCTTGTCTCGCCGTTCTTGGGCGAGACAGGGCGGGGATTTTGATTCTCCCCGCGACGGCGACTCACCTCAACTCAGGCACCCTCTATTGATACGTTTTAATAGCGGCGATTCCCGTGCTAGAATTCGCCGCCGAGGGAGATTTCGCCATGATCATGACGACTCGCACCTGCCGCAAGCCTTTTTCCATCCTCACACTGGTTGTTCTATTCGTTGTCGTTAGCTTGCCTCGCTCCATACACGCGCAGGCCGCGTCGTCGCCGGCCAAGCTTTCCGTGCACTGGGAAGAACTCACCGCCTCCGACTTTCGCGAAGGGATTCATCGTTCGCAGGGAACCTGCCTGCTCCCATTCGGAATCCTCGAGAAACACGGCCCGCACCTGCCGATCGGCACCGATCTGCTCGATGTGCGTTACACCGCGCTGCATGCAGCCGAGCAGGAATACGCGGTCGTCTTCCCCGAGTATTATTTCGGTCAAATCGCCGAGGCGCGCCACGAACCCGGAACCATGGCCTACAGCCGCAACCTGCAACTCGCCCTGCTGCAGGAAACCACCGACGAAATGGCGCGCAACGGCTGCAAGAAAGTCCTGATCGTCAACGGCCACGGCGGCAACAACAGCCTGCTCCCCTATTTCGCGCAAACGCAGCTTGACAAGCCCCACGACTACGTCGTCTATGTGTTCGACGAACACACGCCCGAGCATGGCGGTCCACCAAAGAAGACCAAGATTGATATGCACGCAGGCGAAAGCGAGACCTCAAACATGATGATCTCCCATCCGGAACTCGTGCATCCCGACCGCGCCACCAGCGAATCCGGCGCCGATCAGGCGCGCCAGAAGCTCCCGGAAGACATCTACACCGGCATCTGGTGGTACACGCGATTTCCGTTCCACTATTCCGGCGAAGGGGCGGCTGCGACCAAAGAGCTTGGCGAATTCCAGATGAAGTGGTGGATTGATTCCGTCGTAAAAGCAATCCGTGCGGTGAAGGCCGACGACGTCAGCCCCAAGATGCAGAAAGAGTTCTACGAAAAGAGCACGCACCCGCTGGACACGCAGCCGTAAGATTGTAGCGCCGCCTTCCCGGCGGCTGTCCGGCGGACGTCCCGCCCGCCGCTCCGAATAGCAGCACGACGCCGCCGCTACTTACGAACTCCCGATCAGCACCCCGGTGATGAACACCAGCACGCCGCCGAGGCCGACTTGCAGCGCCGCCGTAATCCAAGGCGTATCCATGTAGCGCCTGCGAACCCAGGTGATCACGCCGAGTTCCGCCAGCACGACAACTCCGGCCGCCCACAGCGCCATGCGGAAGTCGCGCAGCAGAAACGGCAGCGTGTGCCCAATGCCTCCCAAGGCCGTCATCGCCCCGCAGATCAAGCCCCGCACCCACGGATGGCCGCGTCCAGTCAGACTGCCGTCATCCGAGAGCGCCTCGGCGAATCCCATGCTGATGCCCGCACCGGCCGAAGCAGCTAGGCCTACCAGAAATGCCTCGTGACTACTCTTCGTAGCAAAGGCAGCGGCGAAAACCGGCGCGAGCGTCGACACCGACCCATCCATCAATCCTGCCAAGCCAGGTTGCACAATCTGCAGAACGAACAAACGGCGCTGCGCCACCTCTTCGTCGGCCTTCACATTGGCCGGCAGTCTTTGCTTGTCGAGTTCCTGCGCGCGTTCTTCGTGTTCGCGCTCTTCCCTGGCCAGATCATCCAGCAGTTGCCGGATGCTCGCGTCCTGCGTTCGCACGGCGGCCTTTTCATAGAACCGCCGCGTCTCCACCTCCATCGTCGACGCCTCTTTGCGCACCGCTTCAATGCGCAGAGGACGCACTAGCCACAAGGCCGGGCGATCGACAAAGCCGCGCACGTCCTGCCGGCGGATCAGCGGAATGTGCTCGCCGAATTTCTTCTGGAAGAGTTCGAGCAATCGGCGCCGGTGTCCGGACTCCTCTTCGCGCATGCCTTCAAACATGGAGGCCGTCCCCGGATAGTCCTGCCGCAGACCCTCGGCGAAGTCGGCGTACACCCGTTCGTCCTCTTCTTCGAGACCAATGGCCAGAGCCAGCACTTCGCGTTCCGTAAGATCTTCGAACTTTTTCATGACGCATAGCTTACCTGTCGGTGCGGGCTGGAGACAATCTGCATTTCCGGTTTCTGACCCGCGATTGCCCAGCCAGAACTCGCCGGTATCTCAGTTGGCCATCCGGAACGCAAAGCAAGGGCCGCGCCCGGATGCTACTATCCAGTTCATGAAGCCCCGTCGGTCCTCTGGCCAGAAGCCGAAAAAATCGAAGCGCAGAGTAAAGAAACCGCCCCACACCGCGCAGCATTCGCCGGAACTGGTCATCATTACCGGCATGAGCGGTTCGGGGAAAGCCTCGGTGTTGAAGGCCTTCGAGGATCTGGGCTACTACTGCGTCGACAACCTGCCGGTGCAACTCATCCCGCAATTTGCCGACTTGGCCGTGCAGTCGAGTGAGATTCGCCGCACCGCGCTGGTCGTCGACGTGCGCGAAGGCTCCAAGCTGGAAGAGCTCCCGGCGATTTTGAAGTCGGTCGGGCGCATGATCCCGACGAAAGTAGTCTTCCTCGAAGCGTCCGACTCAGTTCTGGTGCGCCGTTTCAGCGAGACGCGCCGGCCGCATCCCCTGGGCACAGACTCCCCGGTCAAGTCCGCGGTCAAAGCGGAACGCCGTCACCTGAGCGCCATTCGGGCGGTCGCCGATTTCGTCATCGACACGTCGAAGTTCAATGTGCACGAGCTTCGCGCTCATATCACCGAACGTTTTCAGGAACAGTCCTCGGAAAAGAGCATTCTCGTGTCCTGCGTGAGCTTCGGATTCCGCCAGGGCGTTCCCGAAGACGCCGACCTGGTCTTCGACGTTCGCTTCCTCCCCAACCCGCATTTCGTTCCCGAGTTCCGGCCGCTGACCGGACGCGATCCGCGGGTCGCCAAGTACATCCGCTCATTCCCGCAGACCCGGGAGTTCATCTCGCGCATCTCCGACCTGCTCGTCTACCTGCTGCCGCACTACATTCATGAAGGCAAGAGCTATTTGACGATCGCGTTCGGTTGCACCGGAGGACAGCACCGCTCCGTCATGATCGCCGAGGAAGTGGGCAAACACCTCCGGCGCGCCGGATATCGCGTGAAAGTTGTCCACCGCGACAGCCCGAAGTAAGCGCGACCCCTTCATGTCCACGCCTCCCTATCCACTCCATCCCGAGCCTATGAAAAAGAGTTGGCTCGAACACCGGCAGCGCGAATCTTTCGATTCCCATCTCTGGTCCGCGGGGGAAGGGTGCGATTCGCGCCGTCACGGACAAGAGCGGGGGCGCCTGGCGGTTCACCTACCTGCAAGTGAGTGTCGAGGGCCAGTCGGCAAGCATTGATCTGCTGTCGGCCCAGCCGCCGCCGGAACGAGACTTCTAAGCTGTCGGGAACGGGGCGTATCTGAAAGCCCGGGAAAACGGAAACGGCATTCCACCGGACCACGGCTCAAGTAGAATAGGGCCTTGCATCTCATGCGCATTCGACCGGCAGCAAGCGCTTGCGGCCTGCACCGCGGGGGAGTCCCATGCGGCAACTGACGCGCCTCGTGCGTTATGCGCTTCCATACTGGTGGCAGATTCTGTCTTCGGTTCTGCTTATGGCGGCGGTGGGCGGGCTTGACGCTTTCAAGTATCTGCTGGTCCGTCCGGTCTTTGATCGGGTCCTGAACCCCGCGACCGGGTCCAAGGAAATTCAACTCTTTGTCATTCCCGGCACGCAGCATGCGGTGTACCTGCAGCAGTTCGTACCTTCACATTTCACGAATGCCTGGACCATCGTGGCTTTTGCGCTGGTTGCGTCCACCATTCTCAAAGGCATCTGCGACTATTCCGGTACGTACCTGGTGAACCATGCTGGCTTTGGCATGATCACCGATCTGCGCGACGATCTTTACACCGCCCTCCTGCGCCGCTCGGCCGCTTTTTTTTCGCAACACACCACGGGAACGTTGCTCTCGACCATCATCAATGACATCGAGCGGGTGCAGTACGCCATGTCGACGGTGCTGTCGGAGTTGTTGCAGCAATTCTTCACCTTCCTCGCAGTAGCTGCCGTGGTGGTGATTCTGGGCGGGAAACTGGCGTGGGTGTTGCTCTTGTTCGTCCCCGTGATTGTCTTCTCGTCGCGCAAGATCGGTTCGCGCGTGCGTCACACCACGCGGCACGGCCAGGACAAGCTAGCCGACATTCAGAACATTCTGCACGAAACCATCACCGGCAACCGTATCGTGAAGGCCTTTAACACAGAGGACTGGGAGATTTCCAGGTTCCGCAAAGCGGCCCGTCGCCTTTTCCGTGCGAATCTCCGTTCGGTTGCAGCGACCGCGATCAGTTCACCGCTGATGGATATTGTTGGCGTTGTCGGGATAGCTCTCCTGCTCCTGCTTGGCCGGGGCCGAATCGCGCACAATCAGATGACGCCCGGCGTTTTTGTTGCCTTTATTACTGCCGTCTTCAGTCTTTACAATCCGGTCCGCAAGTTCGCGCTTTTTTACAACAACTTTCAGCAGGCTCTGGGCGCCTC
>JADGNP010000553.1 GCA_017883425.1 Candidatus Sulfotelmatobacter sp.
CAGGATCGTGCTCATGATCATGCCGCCGAAAACGGTGGTGCCTACGGAGTGGCGTCCGTTCTCTCCGGCGCCGCTGGCGGTGACCAAAGGGACAACGCCAAGTATAAAGGCGAGGGAGGTCATGAGGATGGGACGGAGGCGGATGCGGGCGGCTTCGACGGCCGCGTCGAGGATGGTCATGCCGCGTTCGCGCAGTTGCTCGGCGAATTCCACGATCAAGATGGCGTTCTTGGACGCGAGGCCTACCAGCATGACCAGTCCCACCTGGCAGTAGACATCGTTCTGCTGGCTGCGGATCCATTGGGCAGAAAGCGCACCGAGCAACGCCATGGGCACGGCGAGCAAAATAATGAAGGGAAGTACGAAGCTTTCATACTGCGCCGAGAGCGTGAGATAGACCACCAGCGTTCCCAGACCAAAGAGGATGAGCGTGGTGGATCCCGACGCCAACTCTTCGAGTGAAATTCCCGACCATTCGTAGGTGTAGCCCTGCGGCAAAACTTTCGCGGAGAGCTGCTGCATGGCGTCGATGGCCTGTCCGGAGCTGAAGCCGGGGGCAGCGGAGCCATTGATTTCCGCCGAGCGGAAAAGATTGTAGTGACTGATGACCTGGGGCGCGGCGGTCTGGGTGATGCTGACCAAATTGTCGAGCGGGATCATGGCTCCGGAATCGGAGCGCACGTAGTACTGGCCGATGTTCTGCGGGTGGGAGCGGAATTGCTTGTCGGCTTGCACATAGACACGATAAGAACGGTTATTGAAATCGAAATCGTTGATGTAGGCCGAACCCATGTAGACGCTGAGGGTGTCGGTGATCTGGCTGAGCGGGATGTGCAGGCTTTTGGCTTTTTCGCGATCGATGGTGATGACATACTGTGGATCGCTCGCGGTGTAGGTGGTGAAGAGTCCGGCGAGGTCTTTTTCCTTGCGGCCGCCGCCTGCGCGCGTGAGATCGTGGGTGACTTTGTCGAGATCCTGAAGAGTGTGATTGCCCTGATCCACGAGTTCGAATTGGAATCCGCCGAACTGGCCGAGACCTTGCACGGCGGGCGGTTCGAAGGGGATGACCATTGCGCCGGAGATTCCAAAGAATGGGCCGCGCAGCCGATTGATGATTGCGGCGGCGGTGTGGTCGCGGCCCTTGCGTTGCGCGTACGGCCGGAGGCTCAGGAAGACCAGGCCGGCGTTGGGCGCGCTGCCTCCGAAGCTGAAGCCGGCGACGGCGAAGGTGTCCTCGATTTCAGGAAAATTCTTGCTGATGGCGGTCACCTGCTTGGCGATGTCTCGCGTGTATTCCAGCGACGCTCCGGTGGGAGCCTGGATCGCGACGATGAGGTATCCCTGATCTTCGGTGGGGACGAAGCCTTGGGGTACTTGCCGGAAGACGAAGTAAGCGAGGCCGAGACCGGCGGCAAACAGAATTAGAGCGACGACTTCGAAACGCAGAAAAGCGCGGAGGGCGCGCACGTAGCCGTTGGTGACCGCGGCCAGCACGCGGTCGACGCGCTTGAAGAACCAATTCTTTTCGCCGTGCTCGCGCCCCAGCAGGAGCGCGGAGAGCGAGGGCGTAAGCGTAAGCGCGTTGAAGGCAGAGATCGCGATCGAGAAGGCGATGGTCAGCGCGAACTGGCGGAACAGAATACCGGTCGTGCCAGGGAAAAAGGCGACCGGCACGAAGACGGCAACCAGCACCAGTGAGGTGGCGATTACGGCGCCAGTAACTTCCTTCATGGCGTCGGACGAGGCTTTGACGGGATTGGACTCGCCTTCGTGCAGATGGCGCTCGATGTTTTCGATGACGACGATGGCGTCGTCGACCACGAGGCCAGTGGCGAGCGTGATGCCGAACAGCGTCAGCGTGTTGATGGAGAAGCCGAGCAGCTTGACGAAAGCGAAAGTTCCGATGAGCGAGACCGGGATCGTGACTGCCGGGATGATGGTGGAGCGCCAGTCTTCGAGGAAAACGAAGATGACAAGGATGACCAGGAAGATGGCCGAGCCAAGGGTCGCGACTACGTCGCGGATGGATTCGCTGACCGCATCGGTGGTATCGAAGGCGAGCTCATACTTCATGCCGGGCGGAAAGCGCTTGGCCAGGCGGTCGAGTTCGGCGATGCAGCGACGGTCCACGTCGAGGGCGTTGGCGGTGGAGAGCTGGGTGACGGCGATGCCAACGGCGTCGCGCCCGCTGTAATCCAGATCGGAGCTGTAGTCTTCAGCGCCAAGCTCGGCGTGACCGACGTCCCGCAGGCGGACGAGAGTGCCATCGGCATTGCTCTTCAGGATGATGTCATCGAACTGAGTGGATTCAGAAAGACGGCCGACGGCACGGACGCTGATCTGGAACTGCTGGCCGGGAAGTGCGGGCTGGGAACCGACTTGTCCGGCGGCGACTTCAACGTTCTGCTCCTGGAGAGCGCTGACCACATCGTCAGCGGTAAGGGCGCGGCTGGCCATGCGCACGGGATCGAGCCACAGGCGCATCGAGTATTTGCGCTCGCCGAAGATGAAGACGTCGGCCACGCCGGAAACACGCTTCAGGCTGTTGCGGACGTAGACATCGAGGTAATTGCTCATGAAGAGAGTGGAGTAGCGGCCGTCGGGCGAGAAGACGCCGGCGCCGAAGACGAAGTTCTGCGAAGTCTTGGTGACTGTGACTCCGACTTGCTTGACCGCGGTGGGGAGCCGTCCGGAAGCAGTGTTGACGCGGTTCTCGATGTCGACGGCGGCGAGGTCGGGATCGCGGTTGAGATCGAAAGTGGCGGTAATCTGGCTGATGCCGTTGTTGTCGCTGGAGGAGGTGATGTACTTCATGCCTTCGGAGCCGTTGATCTGCTGCTCGAGGGGCGTGGTGACGGCGGACTCGACGGTCTGGGCGCTGGCCCCGGTATAGACGGCGACGACACCAACCTGCGGAGGCGCGAGGTTCGGAAATTGTGCGATGGGCAACGTAGGGATGCAGACGGCGCCGGCGAGAATAATGAGCAGGGCGCAGACAGTGGAGAATACGGGGCGATGAATAAAAAAGTCGACCATAAGAAGAAGTGGCCAGTGGCCAGTTGTCAGTGGCCAGTCTTGAGTTAGCGCTACTCCCACTCAAGATTTGGCGGGGCTATTTTCGCGAAATCTTTCTCTGACTCTTGTTAGCCGCTGCTTTCCTGCGGGACTACGGGTACGCCATCGATTAAAAACTGGGTGCCGGAGACGACTACTTTGTCTCCCGGTTTTACGCCGTCGAGGACGACGTAGCTGTTGCCGACGATTTGGCCGATCTGGAGCGGCTTCTGGTGGACTACGTATCCACCTTTCTGGTCAGACTCAGCCACGAAAGCGAAATAGAGGCCGCCGATTCGCGACACAGCTATGACCGGAACCACCGGCCTTTCCTGGCTGCCCCAGACCACACGGGCGCGGATGAACTGGGCGGTGCGCAGACTGTCGTTTGAGTTTGCGATGGTCGCTTTGACGAGCACGGTTTGCGTCGCGGTGTCCACCTGTGGCGAGATGAACGTGACACGACTGCTGGCGAGCAAACTTCCTGAAGCGTCGACGATCTGGACGGGAAGATTCATCTTCAACTGGGCAGACTTCTCGATGGGAACATAGATATAAGCCTCGAGACTGCCGGGACGGTCCACGGTGGCGAGCGTGGTGGTGGTAACAACGCGGTCGCCAACGCGGACGGGAACATCACCGACGATGCCGGCACGCGGGGCAACCACTTTGTAGTAGTGCAACTGGACCTGCTGCTCGCTGACCTGAGCCTCGAGCGAGTGCAGTTGCGCTTGGGC
>JADGNP010000554.1 GCA_017883425.1 Candidatus Sulfotelmatobacter sp.
TGCACTGCGCCATCCAATCCTGCGGCGTGAGTTTGCCCGACATCAGTTGTTCGACGACGAGAAACGGATTCAACTGCTCCGATCCCCGCTGCAGATGGAAGACTCCCGGGCCCGAGTGCAGGGTCCAGCCGTGATCCACCAGCGCTAATGCGAGGCCGGAGGCAAACAATTGTCCAGCACGGTGGGTGCGCTGTTGCGGGTCCAGCAACATTCCCTTGGGGTCGCGGATGCCGGATCCAATCTGCCGCAGCTTCGGAATCTGATCGGGCAACGACTCCGCGGTAACTCCCTCCAGCGGCGAAGCATATTCCGCGGTATATTTCTTCCAGGCGGGAATCGTGACTCGCGTTCCCACTTCGTCCCACGAAACGCATTGCAGCGTGCCCGGCTTCATGTCGGGATTCATCTTCTCCAGGAACCGCAGTTCGAGAGTGTCCGCGTCATTCAGCAGACTTCGGGCTGGATTCGAGTCTTCCGGGATGAAGCCCGCCGGCAGCTTCTGAGTTGCGGCGATGCGGTCTCGCAGCGGCGGATGCGAGTTATACGGATTCGTTTTCCCTTCCCGGATCTCCTTATCGAGATTTTTCTGAATCTGTTGGTTGATCGTGGGAACCGCGATGAAGCGCGCGAATCCGTCGCCAATGCCGGGGACGGCCCCGTCATTGAGCATGGGAGCGAGTTCCGTGTTCCAATAGGCGGGCCAGGCCAGCGCAGCCCCGTGAATCGCGCGCAGTCCGTCGATCAGCGGCTGGCGCCCGGCGATCAGGCAGGCCAGTTCGTCGGCGCGATACTCTTTTTGCCGCGACACCAGATTGATGGCGCGCAGAAAAACCACGAAGTACCACTTCATCAGCGTCGCCACCACCAGGTACATCACGCCCAGGATCGCAATCCGCGCCAGTTTCCCCAGCGATCCGATGTTCTGAAAAATGCGAACGATGGCGGTTTGCGTTCTATAAACCCACGGACCAAGGCTGGTATCGCCCCCGTAGTAGTGGGCAAATTCGTGCGCCAGCACGGCGCGGAACTGCGAGATGGTCAGGATCGAAAGCAGGGGCAATCCCAGTCCCATCACGCGCCGGCTGCCGAACCCCATGAGTCCGCCGCGGTCCGCCACCCAGGCGTTCACGTCTCCGATCAGATAGACCTCGCTGGGCATCGGTTCGTTCAGCGAACCCGCGATGTTCTCCAGTTCGGCAAACAGCCGAGGCTGCGTGGCGCGCTCCATCGGCAGTCCCGGAGCCTTGAATTTGTCCGGCCGCGGAAGCAGCGACCAGAGCATTGCGCCCGCAATGACGACGCCGAATAGGAAGAGCACAATGATTTGAAAATTCGCGGATCCTGCCGCCAGCAGCAAGTAAGGCAGGTAGACGCACGCGGCCGCCAGAAGGATCACGAACACGTACGACGCGACCACCATGAAAATGGAGAGAAAGGCGAACCACGCCATGGATCGCCGCGGCCGAATTTCGACCTTGGGAAAAGGCATAACAATACGGCGGAGCAGGCATAATACCACGCAGCCTGCGCGAACCGGGGACAGGGGTAGTGGTGCACTCTAGATCTCAGTCTCTCTTGAAGGCGTCATCCCGAATCCGGCGCCGGGTGCCCCATTTCTCGCGCGTTCTTTGCGCGAGAAGTGGGCCTTTTTCCCGCCTCCGCAACGCTGAGCACGGGTTGAGCCCAGAGGGAAAATCAGGGATCCTTATTGTGAATCCAGTTTCTGCCGGTTCGCGTCCGCAGGGGGAGCCTGCACCACCGTGATCGGAGCCTGCAGCGTGAAATTCAGCACGGTTTCCGAAGGCAGTTTGATCTGCTGGCCCTTGGTAGCCGCCTGCACGCCGCCTCCCACGCCCGCGCCGGCCGCCGTGCCGATCGCCGCACCCTTGCCGCCGCCCGCGATCGCACCGATGATGCCGCCAATAATGGCGCCTCCGCCAACCTTCTCTGCGGTGTTCTTCCCGCGCGAACTTCCTTGCTTCCGGTATTGGTCGGTCTGGAGACTGTAGGTCTTGCCGCCGGACGAAAGACTGTCGAGTTGCAGCACCACGACAGACTGACCCGCAAATTTGCCCGCGCTCTTCACGTCCACGAGGTGCCCGGTAAGCTCGACGCCCGCCGGCACAGCCTCTTCTCCATCCGAGGTGAGAGGAGCGTTCAGCGTCGCATGGAACGTGTCTCCCGTCTGATTCTTCTCGCTGTCAATCGGATCGATGAGGCGAACCGTCAGTTGCGTCCCCTGGTCGATGATCAACTTCTTCGACGGCGGCGGGGGAGGAGGAGTCTGGACCGCGGCATTGTCCTGTGCATCTGGGGGTGCTTGCGACGCCGTGTCTGGGGCAGGCTGATCACTGGCGCTCATCTGGTTCGCATTCGAGTCATTCGCGGAATTCCCAGCCGCGCCGGAATCCTCGGAAGCACGAGCCTTGCTGCTCTTCTTTCTCACGCCAGACTTGGGCTTGTCAGGCGGGACGCTGGCAGCCGGCGTTGCTGCCGCTGGCTCAGTTGCCGGTGCCGCAACCGCAGCGGTAGTAGACGCGTTGCCCACTTGCAGGTTGTTCACGACCGTTTTGACACCAGGAACCGATGCCGCCTGACGGCTGGCCGCCTCCCGCTGCGCATCGTTGTCGACCGTGCCCGCCAGCGTCACCACGCCATTGTTGGCCTGCACCGAGAGTTGCTTGCTCGAAAGTCCGGAATCCTGGCTGAACTTGCCTTGCACATCACTGGAAATCTTTGCGTCGTCGGGCTTCTTGGCGCAACCCGTCCCCAGCCCCAGAATGATCGCAAGTATCAAGGAAACCAACAGGGAAGTTCTTTTCATACTCGACTCCTGACACAGGCCCAAACTTGAGCGACACTAAACCACTACAGTTTAGATGCAGCGAGGGCTTCTTGCAGATGTAAATGCAGGGAACCGCGCATGTAACCGGAAAGGTTGGCAGAGGTCGACAGTAGCGCCGGCATCTTGCCGGCTGTAGCGGGGCCGTCTCGGCCGCGCACCCTTGCCTAGTGGATAAACTTATAGTCGACGATCGACGCCGCCAGCGCCCCATTCTCTTGCTGGGCCGTATCCTCGGCCTTCGGCGCATCCTTGAAGCGCATCACGCGCCCCTGGCACACCACGTTGCTGTTCTTCTGTCCGGAAATTTCTTCCGGCATCTCAAACACCATCTCGATCAGCGCATTGACCGGAAGCTGCTGCGGTCCGTTAAACAGCACTCCGCTCTGGCTGATGTTTTCGATGATTCCTTCGTACCACGTGCTGGTCTTGTTGACGCGGTAGCGCAGAGGAATGTCGAGCTTCAGGCGGCGCGCCCGCGGCACCCACGAGGGCCGCTTTTCGCGCGCGTGGCCGCGCCGGATGCTGGTCTCGGGCTTGGCGTGCTCCACGCGCTGGGTGCGGCGCATGGTCGTCCAGTCGTATTTGTATTCCGCGGCGCACAGCAGGCAGATCTGGTAGTAGTCGCCATCGACGCCACGGCGCGGCCAGGAAAACTCGTGAGAGCAGCGCCCAAGCATAAGCACATCCATGAATTTTTGCGGCATGTTTGTTACTTCCGGGTCAGGAGCCCTCGGATGCAGGGCCATCATCTCGCGAAGGTCTCACTTTGGGTAGGTTACTTTCGTGCCGGTGCAGCCATGCGCAGGAAAGTAAATTCCGTGGATGCAAGCAGTTAGCGCAGTTCTCGATTTGCTGTATAGGGAAGGCAGGAACGGGAAGGGCACGGCTTCAGCCGTGCCGCCAGGAGCTGCAACGGGTTTCGGCTTTAGCCG
>JADGNP010000555.1 GCA_017883425.1 Candidatus Sulfotelmatobacter sp.
TGGCCAAGGTGCGCAGCGCAATGGCCAAGGAAGGCATTTCGCCGGAACTGGGCGGCTTGCGGCTCGGCGTACAGGGTGGCGGGTGTTCGGGCCTGAGTTACAACATCCGGTTCGACACGCAACCGCGGGAGCGGGACCGCATCTTCCAGTTCAGCGACGTGCGCGTGTTTGTGGATCCAAAGTCATTCATCTACCTGCACGGCATGACCCTGGACTATCAGGAAACGCTGATGCAACAGGGCTTCGTATTCGTGAATCCCCAGGCATCGAAGTCATGCGGTTGCGGAACTTCGTTCTCGGCCTGATGCCCGTGTGGCGCGGGCGCCCCTTCGACTTCGCTCAGGACAGGCTCACGCCCGCGCGGCCTGCACCCGCGCGACCGTCCGCCAGGTTGATCAAGCGCCATGTCTGTGAGCCACGTATGTATGCTGTCTGAGGAAAAGGAATGACCAAGTCCGCTCTAACCGCGATCAGCGCGAAGCCCCTGCCCGAGGACACTCACTCCTGCTGGTCCTGCGGATCCATGCGCGCCGCGCACTTCTGCGAATCCTGCGGTAAGGTTCAGCCCCCGGTTCCGGTCGACTATTTCTCGTTCTTCGGTCTGCTGCCCAAGCTTAATGTGGACGTTGTGGCACTGGAGAAAAGCTTCTACGAACTGAGCCGCAGGCTTCATCCGGATTTGAATGCACGCGCCGGCAGCCAGGAACAGGAATGGAGCCTGGAACAGAGCTCCCTACTCAACGACGCATACCGCACCCTGCGAGACCCGATCAAGCGCACGGAATACCTTTTGCACCTGGAAGGCGTGGCGTTGGAAGAGCAGTCCAAGAGTGCGACCGAGCAGGCCCGCGCTACCGGAGAGATCAAGAAACAGATCGTTCCACCGGATTTGCTCGAAGAAGTCTTCGAGCTGAACATGCAGCTCGAAGAACTGCGCATGAACAAGAAGATGGGCGAGGACGACCCTGCATTGATTGCCGAGATTGGAAAGCAAAAACTATCGCTCGAAGCCAAGCACGAAGCGCTGCTGCAGGAACTACAAACCTACTGGAAGACTTGGGACAGCCTGGTCGATCGCAGCCATGCCGCATCCGAAGAGCGAGCGCAGGTGACAGACAAGATGGTGGATGTGCTGAACCGCCGCAATTACATCCGGAACCTGGTGAGGGATGTGAACGCGGCGCTGGAAGAATGAAAGGATTTTGTAATTTGGTAATCGGGTAATTTTGTAATTTGAGATCCCGAAGGTTTTTCAATTACCAAATTACCCGATTACACAATTACAAAATGGGCACGGATCGCATCGTCGGCATCGACTTGGGCACCACTAACTCTCTGGTGGCTTTTATGCAGGGGGATACTCCTGTCGTGATCCCCGGTGACGATGGCTTGAACCTGCTCCCCTCGGTGGTGGCGTTGGACGCGAACAACCAGCCCATCGTCGGCAACGCCGCACGCAACTCTCTGATCGAAACGCCGGAACGCGCTGTCTACTCGATCAAACGCCTGATGGGACGTGGCGTCGAGGACATTCAGGAAGAATTGAAGCTCTTTCCCTTCCGCCTCGCCGAAGACATGCAGGCCGGAGAAGTACTCCGCATCACACTGGGCGACAAAACTTTCACTCCACCGGAAATTTCTGCGCTCATCCTTCGCCAGCTCAAGCGCAGCGCGGAACGCTTCTTCGGCGGCCCGGTTACGAAGGTGGTCATCACCGTTCCTGCCTACTTCAACGATGCGCAGCGTCAGGCAACGAAAGACGCCGGCCGCATCGCCGGCCTCGAAGTCCTTCGCCTGGTCAACGAACCGACCGCCGCGTCGCTCGCTTATGGCCTCGACAAGAAGCAGAACGGCATCGTCGCGGTTTACGACCTGGGTGGCGGCACGTTTGACATCTCCATCCTCAAACTGCATGACGGGATCTTCGAGGTCATCGCCACCAACGGCGACACGCATCTCGGCGGCGACGACATCGACAATCTGCTCATCACCATCGCGCTTGATGACGTTCGCGGCGACCTCGGTCTGGACCTTCGCCGCAACGCTGAGGCTGTGCAGGCGATCCGCAAGGCCGTCATCGAAGCCAAGATCGCACTCTCTTCGCAGCCTTCGGTCAAGCTCGACATTGAATTGCCCGGCGGCAAGCGCTACCGGCGCGAAATTACGCGCGAGCAGTACGAGCAACTGATTCAGCCCGTCATCGATCGCACGGTCGATCCCTGCAAGCAGGCGATGAAAGATGCGGGCCTGAAGCCCGAACAGATCGACGAGGTCGTGCTCGTTGGCGGTTCGACGCGCATCCCCAAGGTTCGCGGACTGGTGAAGGAGTTGTTCCGCCGCGAACCGCACACCGACTTGAATCCCGACGAAGTGGTAGCTCTGGGCGCAGCCGTGCAGGCCAACATTCTCGGCGGCGGCTCCGAAGCCACGGAGAACATGCTGCTGCTGGATGTGACCCCTCTATCGCTCGGCATCGAAGTTGCCGGCGGAGTTACCGACAAGATCATTCTGCGCAACTCGACGATTCCGGCCTCGGCCACGCAGTTCTACACCACACAGATAGACGGCCAGACCAATGTGGCGATTCACGTGTTGCAAGGCGAGCGCGAACTGGCCAAGGACTGCCGCTCGCTGGCGCGCTTCGATCTCAAAGGGATTCCGCCCATGGCGGCCGGCATTCCGCGAGTCGAGGTTAAGTTCTTGATCGATGCCAACGGCATTCTGCACGTTTCCGCACGGGAACAACGCAGCGCCAAAGAGGCAGAGATTCAAGTACAGCCCAGCTACGGCCTGACTGATGAACAGGTCGAGGGCATGATTCTTGACTCGTTCGACAATGCCGAAGAGGATTTCCGTCGCCGCCAACTGATCGAAGCGCGCAGCGAAACCTCGACGATTCTGAGCGCACTGGAAAAAGGCAAGAAGAGCGCAGCCTGGGGACAACTCACCACCGACGAAAAGAAGCAGATCGCCAAAATGGAAAAGGCGCTGGTCGCGGTGAATGCCGAAGAGGATTATCAGGCGATCCGCAAAGCCATCGACGCTCTGAACCAGGGCACCATGCGCTTGGCGGAGTTGATGATGGACACCGCCGTCTCGACGGCGCTGAAAGGCAAGAACATGGACGAGACGGATCTGGGCGAAGCCCCCACCGCCCCGCATCCCATGGCGAAAGCAGAATTCGAGTAACCTCTGTGTCCCCCGTGTCCTCTGTGGTTTGAACCACAGAGGACACAGAGACACAGAGGAAGATAGAGGAGCAGTCATGGCTGACGAGAAAACACAAGGAGCTGGCACGTTGACCGAAGAAGCGCCCGGCGAGAACACGGTACAGGTCACCTTCCTGCCCGAAGGCAAAACCGTGCAGTTTGAAAACGGCAAACTGCCCTACGAAGATCACGGCAAGGAGCAGTCGCTGCTCGACGTGGCTCTGAATTTCGGCATCACGCTCGACCACGCCTGCGGCGGCAATTGCGCCTGCACCACCTGTCATATATGGGTAAAAGAAGGCGCCGAGAACCTTTCTGAAATGGACGACGACGAGGCCGACCGGTTGGACATGGCCGCCGATCTCCAGTTAAACTCGCGTCTCGGCTGCCAGGTGCAGATTACCAAACCGGGTAAAGTAGTCGTCGAGATCCCAGCGTGGAATCGTAATTACGTCTCTGAGGAGCACTGAGGATGGCAAAGCAATTGACCTGGGACGACGCCGAGGACATCGGCATCCTGCTTTCCGAAACTCACCCCCAACTCGATCCGCTCGCCGT